>JBDTWZ010000195.1:0-5310 GCA_040006435.1 Acidobacteriota bacterium | reverse complement strand
GATCTTTCGAATCGAGCGAAAGAAGTTCTGATCTCACCCGTGCACGGAGTCGAGAATTTAGTGGAACTGGCCGAGGCCGTGTCGGGCAGCGGGCTGAAAGTCCGGTTAAATTTGCAGCTGCATAAATTCATTTGGGGAAGCGAGGCGCGAGGAGTTTAGTCGCCACACAGGTCAGAACCGGGAGCGGTAGCGACCGGGTGATCCGCCGGCGGCGTGTATACTCTCGCGGAAGCCCGGTCGCTACCGCTCTCGGTTCTGACTCGTGCTGCCGAGTTGAGATTATGATGTCAGCAATTGTTCTTATTTCAGGCGGGATGGATTCGTGCGTCACGGCGGCGATGGCTCGGCGAGGCACCGACGAACTAGGGTTCCTGCACATCTCGTACGGACAGCTCACGGAAGCACGCGAGAGAAAGGCTTTCAATGACATCGCGGATCACTATAGCGTCGAAAAACGTCTCGATATATCAATCGAGCATCTCGCGAAGATCGGCGGCTCGTCGCTGACGGACGCGGCGATCGTCGTTACCGAAGCGGATCTGGAATCGACAAACATCCCGACTAGCTACGTACCGTTTCGCAACGCGAACATGCTCGCGATCGCGACAAGTTGGGCTGAAGTGATCGGAGCGCACGCGATCTACATCGGCGCTGTTGCCGAGGATTCGAGCGGTTACCCCGATTGCCGCCCTGAATTTTTTACGGCGTTTCAGAAGACTATCGACGCCGGAACCAAACCGGAAACACGTATCGAGATCAGAACGCCGATCATTCATCTTTCAAAAGCCGAGATCGTGAAGACGGGAATTGAACTGAACGCGCCACTCGAGATGACGTGGTCGTGCTATCGGAGTGAAGAGCTGGCGTGCGGAACATGCGACTCTTGCGCTCTGAGGCTTCGGGGGTTCGCGCAGGCGGGGGAAAGGGATCCTATCGAGTACGCTAAACACGGTCGGCTTTAGAGCGCCCGAGAATGATCAACAAGAGCCCAATGAACGAACCGACTAACCCGCCCACTGTAAACAACAATGCGTTACCGATCTGGTCTCCGACAGCACCGATGCCCGCGTTCTCAGCCACTTCCAAGGCGCCAAAAGCGGAATAGATACTCCAGGCGGTTCCCGCCAGGCCGACAACCGGACTTAGAGCGAAAACCGCGAGGCCGACCTTCTGCATTGCAGTCATTCGTGCCATAACTCGATATTAATTATCGATCAGCGAAATTCAAAATCGCGTCCTTCTGATCGCGCAAAATAATTGATCCTGAGTTCGATTTCAGCGATCTCTGCTTCTACTTTGTCCAGATTCGAACCAACTGAACTGAGTTCGGGTAACTCGGTCTTTTCCGTGTATTCCGTCCATTCTGTGCCTTCTGTGGTTTTTCACGAGACCAAGAATTGACCTCGAAATGCAGGGGAATGCACGGAAAGGAAAGCGGGATTTACAGCGACCGCTTTGGTATGAAAAAGGAGAGTTAAATTGCCAGGCGTTTACGGTTGACCTTCAATCCGTTCAGATTGCCAAGAGCGGCAAATCCGATCTTCTCGGTGCGGAAGAATTCTTTAGCAAGGGAATGCACGTCGTCGAGCGTGACCGCATCGACGTTCTCCAAAGACTCTTCGACGGAGATCTGACGGCCATGAAGAATTTCCGATTGAGCGAGGGAAGCGGCCCGGGACGCCGAGTCTTCGAGGCTCAACAGCACCGACGCACGGGTCTGCTGCTTTGCGAGATCGAGCTCTTCCGCCCCTACACCCGATGCGACGATCTCGCGCATCTCCGCGATGGTGATATCGAGTACTTCGAGCGTCTGGGTCGGTGACGTCCCGGCCGACACTATGAACATTCCGGAGTCGTTGAACATGATCGTGCTCGCCCCGACGCTGTACGCGAGACCGCGTTCTTCGCGGATCTTTTGCCACAAGCGGCTCGAGGTTCCGCCGCCGACGATCTGCGCGAGAAGATCGGCCGCGTATCGGCGCTTGTCGCGCCCCGAGACCATCGGCGTCGCAAGTATGAGATGAGACTGTTCGAGCGTCTTGTTCTGTTTGATCAGTATCGGCGCCGCGGGTTTCGGCAGACGTGTTTTGCGCAACGCCCGTGCGCGGGGACCGTTAAATTTGAATTTTCGCCGGACAAGTTTCACAAAATCCTCGTGAACGATGTTGCCTGCCGCTACGACGATCATGTTCCCGGGAAAGAAGAGCCGCTTGTAAAACTTGCGTGCGACCGTGTGGTCGAATGTCCGGACCGTTTTCGGTGTGCCGGCGATCGACATCCCTAATGGATGATCGAGATAAAATGCCCTACTGAAAAGATCGCCCAAGCGGTCCTCGGGAACATCATCGGACATCTTCAGCTCCTCGATGACCACCTTTTGCTCGCTTTGCATTTCCTTTTCATCGAACTGCGGATCGCTGAGCATGTCCGTGACGAGATCGAATGCCGAACCCAGTTGATCGTCGGTCACCTTTATCGCGAGGGCCATCTCCTCATGCGTCGTAAACGCTTCGAGCGAACCGCCGAGCCTGTCCTGTTCGACCGCGATGTCGAGGGCACTGCGACGTTTGGTGCCCTTGAATACAGCGTGTTCGATAAAGTGGGTGATGCCGTTGAGATCGCGTGGTTCATTTCGCGACCCAGTGCGGAAAAAGAAGCCGAGTGTCACCGAGCGGACGCCGGGCATCTGATCCGTAAGTATTACAAGGCCGTTTCGAAGGCGAGTTTCTTTGATGTTTTCGATCATGAAGAGAAGATCGAGATTAGCACGCGGGCAGGTGGAACACGAACGGCAGCTGAGTGAATGATGAGTCGCGAAAGATGAGTGGTGAATGATAAATTGACCCGATTAAGTCATTCATCTCACCACTCATTGCTGAAACGACACAGTCGCTATCACTAGTGTTCCTACCGTTTACGAAGCTTCGTTCGTCGGTTTGGCCGGAGCCTTAGGCGGCGCAACAGTCTTTTCTGCCGGCTTCGGGTCCTGGTTGATTCCTAACTGGGCCATGACCTCCGGGAAGGATAGTCCGAGTGCCTGCAATTGCTGCAGGAGTGAGAAGATCAGTGTCGGCGTCGTCTGTGCAAAGCGGTGAATTCCACCGCCATCACCGTTTCCGCCCTGATCGATCATTACGATCTTGTCGATCTTGCCTAGCGGCTCGGCGACAGCTTGGAATACCGGAGCGGACGATTCGATGATCGCCGGCAGCTTTTCGAGGATCGTCTGCAGACGAGCGGCGTCGTTAAAGTCACGCCACGCGGCGGCTTTCTCTTTGATCGCGGTGGCTTCGGCAAGACCCTGTGCTTCGATCGCCTTTGCTTCGGCAAGGCCTCTGGCCTGGAGACGTTCGGCTTCGGCAAGACCGATCGCGCGAATCTTCTCGGCCTCTGCTTTACCTTCGGCCTCGACCGCGGCGGCGCGGCCCTGACCTTCACGCTGAAGTTTCTGCGCTTCAGCCTCGGCTGTCGCGATCTGCGCCTGCTTGCGGCCTTCGGCTTCGAGGATCGCGGCTTCCTGTAAACCCTGCGCACGAAGAACGGCTGCACGGCGATCCGCCTCAGCCTGTTTTACTACGGTTGCTTCGAGTTCCTTCTCTTTCCTGAGGACTTCCTGCTCCTGAACCGCGATCTGTTCCTGGGTGCGTACCTTTTCGACGCGGACCTCTTCGATCGTAACCTGCTGTTGTGCTTTGGCATCGGCTAGCGGACCGGCCTGCAGAGACTTTGCTCGCTCGGATTCGATTTCGGCCTGAACCTGCGCCTTTTGAATTTCAGTTTCTCGGTGCGACTGTGCGATCTGTGCTTCGGTTTCGAGCCGGACCTTTTCGCCTTCCTGCAGGGCAAGCGATGCTTTGATCTTCGAATCGCGGTTCGCCTCGGCCTGTCCGATCTCGGCGTCGCGCTTTACTTCCGCGGTGCGGCGTTTGCCGAGAGCATCGAGATAACCCTCTTCGTCGGAGATCTCCTGGATCGTCAACGCGTCGAGGCCGATACCCATTTTCTCGAGATCGCCCGCGGCTTCGGTCAGGAGTTTTTGGGCAAAACTCTGTCGGTCGTTGTTGATCTCTTCAACGGTCAGCGTACCGAGGATCGCGCGAAGGTGGCCCTCTAGCGTCTGGAAGACAAGCCGGTGAAACTGTTCCTGCGGCATCCCGAGAAAGCGTTCGGCGGCTGACCTGAGAGAGGTGTCATCGCCCTTGATCTTGACGTTAGCAACGGCCTTGACCGAAACCGGCACGCCCTGGCCCGTATATGCCCGGGTCGTTGTCAGCGGGACAGTGATGACGTTCAGATCGAGATACTCGACCTTTTCGAGGAAAGGAAACACGAGCGTCGCACCGCCACGGACAAGGCGATAACCGGCGACCGAACCATCAGCCAGCTTTCGCTTGCGGCCCGAGATGACGGCCGCCTGATTCGGCGAAACTTTTATATAGTTTCGGCTGATCAGCATCAGCGCGATCAGGGCCGCGATGACTACTATCAGGATTACGACTGGAATGATTAGAGTGGAAAAATCGAGCATAGTTTACCTCTGTTTTTACTGTTGCGTTGTGTGTGCGTAACGCTTTTTTGAACGCGGATTTGGCGGATTAGGCGGATTTTACCGGATCTGAAAAAACCTAAACGCGGAGAGCGGCGTTTTGCATGGAATCAATCGTTCTAAACGATTCAGATCCGCCCTAATCCGCCCGATCCGCCTTCAAAAAAAGCATTACCGCCTCTAAACTACCGGTCGTAGATCGCGCCACCCTCGGGCGAGACGATGACGGAATCGCCGGCGATCGAATCGATCGTAACGATCGAACCTGTTGTTATCTCCGCGCCCGATTTTGCACGAGCGATCTTCTCGACGCGTTCGTCACCGATCTTCGCCGTTATTTGGCCGATCTGGCCGGGCTTGATCGTCACCGTGACCTGGGCCGTGCGGCCGATCAGATCGTGGTCCGACACTGAACTTGACGCCTGTTGACTGATAAGAAATCTTCCAAAGACAGAAACCATGCCGGCAAAGAATACGCCACCAAGCAAACCGACGAACGAACTCACAGCCGCCCCGAAATCCATCTGGGCCGCGATCGCACCGAACCCACCGAAGGCGGTGATAAGGACGGCGAGGACACGACTGTCCAGAAACCCGAAATCTACGCCGGCATCAGCCCCGATGTCGGGAGTGCCGCCGAACATCTCGAATATGTCCCCGACGACGAGCGAGACTAGCAGGAACGCAAAGCCAATTCCGCCGATAACTAGAAAGACAGCGAGAAGATTCATACTTTCGAAGAGATCCATATGCTTTGTTCGGCG
>JBDTWZ010000194.1:0-5320 GCA_040006435.1 Acidobacteriota bacterium | reverse complement strand
GACGGACGCATAGTTCAGCCGGTTAAAAAGATTAAAGGCCTCGGCCGTCAATTCGACCGACACTCTTTCGCTGAAACCGATCTTGCGTGTCAGCCGAACGTCGAAGGTCTTAAAGCTCGGACCTTTTCCGATGTTGCGGGGAATCGCGCCGACCTGCAAACCATTTATGAGGAGCAACGGCCGATCGCCGTTCGAGCTGCGGTCGCCGTTCACGTCGAGGCCGGCGAGTAGGTTAAAGGGCCGTCCGCTATTTGCGCGGTAAATAGGCGTCACCGTCCAGTCGCGCAAAAACACATTTCGCCATGGGCTTTGGAGAGCCGCATAGACGACGATCTTGTGTCGCTGATCGAACGCCGACAGTGAGTATTCGGCCCTATTATCTGTCTGGTCGAACGCGCGAAAGTCGCTGTTATAGTCGGTCACCTGATCGAAGGCTTTGCTGTAGGTGTAGTTTCCCGCGATCGAGTAGTGGTCCCCAAAGCGCTTCTGAAACTCGACGATAAGTCCGTTGTAATTCGCGGACGAGCTCGACTCGTAGAGTATTTCCTGGAACAACGTGGGATCGCGAAAACACGTAAAGATCGCGGCACCCGCGCAGCCGGACGCGGCTGACCATTCGCGGATGCCTCGCGAACCGATCGGCCGAGGAAGCAGGTTGATGTCGCGAGCACGTGTGATGTACTGAGTCAGCGCCCAGATGTAACTGACCGATGTGCTAAAACCGGGGGCCCATTCATGCTCGATGCCGATGCTCGCCTGTTGTGCCCGAGGGCTGCGGTAATCAGGATCAGCTCTGAACAAGACCGTCAGCGGATTTCGCGGGCCTGTCTGCGAAACTTGGATTCCGAATTGAACCAGATCGGCGGGCGTTATCGTCCGCGTCGTTGTCGGAATACCGATCACGCCCTGTGCACGGAGCGTTCGAAAAATATTTATCGGCCCGTTGATCGCGAGCGGGTTCGCGGCATTCAGTGTCGTCAGTACCTGCGGTATCTGACGGACGCCGTTTATCTCGTTAAGCGATTGAACGACATAATCGATGACGAACGGGATCTGCGCGTAAAATATTCCGTATCCGCCGCGAATGATGGTGTGCCCTTTGCGCGCCGGATCCCATGCAAACCCGACCCGCGGGCCGATGTTGCCGTACGACGTTCGGAGCGGCGGTCGTCTGTGATCGACCTCGTAGCGCAGACCGAAATTCAGCGTCAGATTCGACAGAGCTTTCCATGTGTCCTGTCCGTAGATCGCCCAATATGGAAGTTTGCCGCCGACGATGCCATCACCGAAGCCCTGCTGATACGATTGCGGAAGGCCAAGGTCGAGCGACTGCAACGCGTTGACCGATGTCGTTGCAAGCTGTGGGCTGACCAAAGCACCTGGCAATGTTCCGAAACCGAATCGTCCGCCAAAGAACGTTCGCGAGTCAAAAAAACCATTGCGAAGAAGATACGTCGCCCCGAATTTCATTCGATGCTGGCCTCGATCCATCGTCAGGTCGTCCGAAAGCAGATATCGGCGGTCGATGTTATAGCTCGGGAGAAAGATGTCGCGATTGAAAAATCCAAAACCGGCGACATTCAACTCCGGTCCGTTCAGATCGTTCGATTCGACGAACAGCTCGTTGTAATTAAACTGCGCACGCAACTCGTTCGAAGTGCTCGAGTTGAATATGTGCGCCCACGAGCCGGTCAAATTGTGGTCGAGAACCGACACATTATTCGAACGCGAGAACGCCAGCAGAGCTCGTGTCGCCTGGTTCAAGTCCTTGCGGTCGTTATAGCGATAGCTGGCAAATAGGCTGTTCGAACTGTTCGGTACGTGGTCGACGCGAAATGAAAACGCGTGTGAGTCGCTCGGGAACGGGAACACGCCGCTGTTGTTTCGGAAAAGATCTATCGTCGGTTGATGGGCGGTGAGAAGTCCTTGAAGAATCGGCGCACAATTGGCTCGCGGGACCGTGACGCCGGTAACGCACGGTACAGGAGTCGGGTCGGGACTGGCGGCAAGAGTCGCGATAATCGCGGCCTGCGCTGCCGTCGGCTGAAAGATGCGAAGATCGGTGACGAGAGGGACGACCGCCGATTCGCGTTTGCGAAGGCCTTCGTACGCACCGAAGAAGAACGTTTGGTCCTTATGAAACGGACCGCCGAGGCTGAAACCGAACTGTTGTCGGTTTGCATCCGGCTTGATCCTCGTAAGTGTCGTCCCGTTCAAAACGAACGCGAACGGATCACCCGCGTCGAGCGATTGATGACGGAAGTAAGCGAACGCGCTGCCGTGGAAATCGTTCCCGCCGGTCTTCGCGATGATGTTTATGACACCGCCGCTCGCCCCGCCAAATTCCGCGTTGTAGCTGCTGCGATTGATCTGAAATTCCTGAACGGCTTCCTGGCTAAGATTTGCACGGACGCCTCCGCCCTGATCGTTCGCCTCGGCACCATCAACCGTAATACTGTTGCCGCGCCCGTTATTTCCGTAAAAGGATATGCCGCTCTGGGGCGTCTGCGCGACGCGAAAATCGGAGTTGTCGGCAAGTGCATTCGAATCGACGACGCCCGGGGCGAGCAGCGTGAACGCAAGATAATCTCGTCGATCGATCGGCAGATCGCGAATATAGCGTTCGTTGATCGTCGTACTCTGTTGGGTTCTGTCCGTTTCGATTATTGGCGGGTCGGCGGTGATTTCGACCGTCGCCGTCGCGTCACCGATCTGGAGCGCGAAATTCTGGTCGGCGATCTGTCCGACGGTTACCGCGACGGCGCTGACCAACTGCATCGAAAATCCAGATGCCTGAACACGCAGCTGATATTTACCCGGCGGCAATGTAAGGAGTCGGTACTCACCCTGGTCGTCGGTAATAACCGTTCGTGTCGTACCCTTATCGTTGTCGGTGGCCGTAACGGTCGCACCGCGAACAACTGCTCCGTTGGGGTCGGTCACGCGGCCCTTGATCTCCGACGTGGAGACGCCGGCTTGCGCAAAGGCAGATGCGGAAAGTGCCGAGACAAAGATCAGCAGAGATAGTATGCGTGTCATGTAACAATCCTCCGGACGGAAAATTTGCTGCTCAACTGTTGTCAGCCGTCTGAACTAATGTAAAGAGCGAGTGGTTCGCGGGAGCTCTCTTTGAATAAAACAGAAAACGACAGGGTAAATCGGTTTGTTGTGCGATGATACGCCCAAAAAAAATGAATTACAAGGCGTAATTTTGGAGGCTCATGGAGTGAGGAGAATGGTGGGTGGGCGAATCAGTGATCAGGCGTCTTTACGGGGCCGGCTAATCGTGACGGGTCGGAGACTTTGGTGTTCGAAGGTTTGACGCCCGGCTTTGCCTGAACAGCTTTCTGGACCGCGAACTCGCGGCTCACTGCCAACGAGCGTCCAACAAAAATATCTACGCGATATCTGCCCGCGACCCATTGCCCTGCGGGCCGGCCCGAGAAATTCACACGATCCTGGTTGTCTTTTGTCGTATAGCTCGTCGAGACGACTCTAGTCTCTGCCTTGACTCCCGGAACGGCAACGGCGACGAGATTCATTTTGACGGTCGTCGGCACGGCCGAGTCGAGCTGAACGACGCAATAGATCGGCACGTCGGTCGTGACAAAACTAGTAGCTTCCTCGCCCGCGCTTCCCGTCCCGTCGTCTTTCGCAAAATAGATCTCCAAAATGCCGGACTTTGACGGAAGCGCGTCGGCCTCCTGGGCAAGGGCCGCCAGGCTGCTAACAAAGATGAATGCTAAGGATAACGCTAATCGACTGTACAACATTACGTATCTGAGGTCGGCTAATCGTTTGAGATGGTAAAACGGATTTTAGTTGCTTCAAACGAGGAAAGTTTCTCGAACGCGCGAGCGATTATTGCTTTTCGCAAGGCGATATCGAATCTCCCGCGGCTATGGTTTGTGGCATTCGAACCGCATGATGATTCAGGCCGTATAGGCTGGCGGAGCTGATGTTATAATCGCCGCACCAGATGCGTTTCGTGTTCTCACGTTTGTTCTTCATCCTCCTCGCCCTTGGACTTGTGCCGCTCTCGGTCTCGTGGCAACTACCTTTTCTGCGCACGGCGGTGATCGTGTTCGACGTCGGTCTGATCGCCGTCGCGTTATTTGATTACCTGATCAGCCGAAATCTTGGCAACATGGTCACGGCCCGGCGCGAGTTCGAGCGGCGATTTGCAATCGGCGACCCTTCGGAAGTGCTCCTGGTGATCCTCAATGAAAGCGACCGCGATCTCCGCCTTTCTCTGAAAGATGAATATCCGTCGACCATGCGTTTGCGTGATGAGCGGAAAGCCGAGATGTATCTGGACGCGCACGAGACCGCGCAGTTCTCGTACTTTCTCACTCCGCCCCGACGCGGCAAGTATGAGTTCGGGAAGATCGCGATCCGGTATAAGTCAAAGCTCGGACTAGTTTGGTGTCAGACGGCATTGGGCGCCGATCAGACCGTTAAGGTTTACCCGAACATGCGCCGGGCTCGCGAGATCGAGTTGCGTGCCTTAGGTGCCCGTTCTTTTCTGGCGATCCAACGGCGGGCGGTGAGACGCGGCGAGGGCCGCGAGTTCGAATCGATGCGCGACTATGTACGCGGCGATGAACTTCGACATATTTCATGGACCGCAACGGCGCGTCGAAATCGTCTGACAACGCGACAGTATCAGATCGAACGCGATCAGACGGTGATAATCGCGCTCGACGGCGGACGTCTGATGACCGGCCGCATCGGAGACGAGACGAAATTCGACACGGCCATCCACGCATCGCTCGCCCTGATCTCGGCGTGCGGACGAGCCGGTGACAACTGCGGCCTCGCCGTCTTTGGCAGGCGTGTCAAAAAGTATCTACCGCCGAAGCGCGGGCTCGAGCACATGGATGCCGTGCTCGAATCGCTCCACGACATGGAACCAGAGATGATCGAGCCGTCCTACGCCCGGGCGTTTCAGTTCATCGCTTCGAATTCGAAGAAGCGTTCGTTCGTCGTGATCCTCACCGATCTGGTCGATAAGGAAAGCTCTAGGGAATTGATCAATTCTTTGAAGCTATTGCGTCCGCGGCACCTGCCGCTGGTGGTCACGATCGGCGATCGCGATCTGAATTTGACCGTGAGCAAAGCCCCCGAAAATATAAAAGACGTCTTCACGCAATCTGCCGCTGAAGAGATAATTCATCAGCGCGAACAAGCGCTGAGATTGGTTGAGTCGTTGGGTGGTTTGGCTCTGGATGTGACGACGCAAACTCTGGGGCCTCGATTGCTGGAGACCTATCTGAGGGTGAAGGAACGAGGGCTACTCTAGGAGCGTGTACGAAACGAT
>JBDTWZ010000193.1:0-5345 GCA_040006435.1 Acidobacteriota bacterium | reverse complement strand
TACGCAATACTTCCGATTGTGCGTTGGCAAACAAACTTTGGGATTGGTTAAAATGAGGCTTGCCAGAGACGGCGCGCAACTACAACTGACTTGCATTAGCAAAACAGGTGCCAGCGACGGGAGCGAAACCGCACCGCCAGTCGACCGCTGGAGACACTGTAAAATGAGGTGTTTCGCACGTTTTCACGGTTTTCGTCGTCGAGCTCGGCATGGCGTTTTGGGCGACCGATGACAAAAAACGGCACCCATTATTGACAAAAATTCGTAATCAAAACATCGTCTATGGAGCGATGGAGGAACCAAAAACTACTGCCGACGTCGTGATCATCGGAGGCGGACCCGCCGGCATGGCTGCGGCGTTCTGGTGCGCGGAGCTAGGTTTGGATCCGGTAATCGTCGATCGCGAAGTCGAGCTGGGCGGACAGCTGCTTCGGATCCGAAATGTAATTAACAACTATCTTGGCGTTCCAAGTATGGGCGGTGGCGAACTTAGAGATCGCTTCCTAGCTCAGCTGGATGGGAAGACTTATGAAAGCGTTCTCGGATGCAATATTGGCTCGGTCAATCTCCGGGACAAGAAGGTAACATTCAGCAGTGGTGCCGAGCTGTTCGGAAAGACGATGATAATCGCGACTGGGGTCCGGCGGCGAGAATTAGACGTTCCCGGTGCGAAGGAATTCATCGGGCGCGGCATTCTCGACTCCGGCGTTGGCGAACGTGGAAAAGCGGTCGGCAAGCGAGTAGTTATTGTCGGGGGCGGCGATGCCGCTATTGAAAATGCTGTTCTTCTTAGTGCGATCGCGGAACAGGTGTTTGTCGTTCATCGTCGCAAAGAATTTTCAGCGAGATCGGAATTCGTCAACGTGGTCCGGAAGGCTCAAAACGTAGAATTTCTTACTCCGATGTCCGTTGACGCAATATTGGGCGGAGCGTCGGTTGAAGCTGTTACGGTCGGTGACCGCCTGACGAGAAAAACGTTGGACATTCCTACGGATCTCGTCTTGATTAGAATCGGGGTTGAGCCCAACACGGACCTTTTCGTGGGCCAAACCGATCTCACCGACAAGGGTTACGTCAGCATCGACAATCTGTGCGCAACCAACTTGCCAGGTGTTTTCGCCATAGGCGATGTGGCGAATTTCGAAGCACCGACGATCAGCGCTGCGGTTGGAAGCGCGGCAACTGCAGCTAAGGCCGTGCTCGCGTTTATTTCTGAAGCGTCGTGAAGGGCATATTGATCGATCGCTGGAGGACAGAACTTATTCAGCGGACGACTACGAAAGCGGTTATACTGGGAATCCTGGACAGATCAACGCAACATGATAGCTTCCTTCGAGAAAGAAAAAGAGCCTGTTCGCACAATTCTTTCCTACAGTGCCGCTCTTGCACTGAGCCTACTATTATTGTCGGTTTCCTCCACTGCTCAACGGGGGAACAGTATCAGCGGGCATGTTTTTGGCGCCGATCGGCTTCCGATCGGAGAGGTAAATGTGGAATTACTCGATGACTTGTCAAGGACCATCCAGCGGGGCCGCACCAACGCCTCGGGCAGATATTACTTTTACGGGCTTCCGGCGGGCCGATTCAAGGTGCGGGTGTTGCCCTTAGGGACTGATTATGAAGATCAGGAGCAAGATGTCGAGATAGTAAATTTCTCACGTGGCAGGGGCAGTAGCGAGGACCGGATCGTGGGTATCTCGCGCGAACAAAGGGATTTTTATTTACGCCTTCGACGGGGTGCTTCGATGGCGGCGTTGACCGGGGCGGTATTCGTCCAGGACGTCCCCAAGCGTGCCAGGGAATTGTTCGATGCGGCGATGGTCGATCTGGCAAACAAGCGGAGGGAAAAGGCATATTCCGGACTTAAGACTGCGATCGAGGTATTTCCTAAGTACTTTGCTGCCCTTGAAACTCTCGGTACCGAGTACGTGAAAGCCGGTCACTTCGCAGCCGCCCAGGTTTTGCTCACATTCGCTCTCGATGTGAATCCGCGATCTTATCGAAGCTGGCATGCCCTGGCCGTAGCTCTCAACGCTCAGTCCAAGAATGACGAGGCTTTCCGGGCCGTCGAACGAGCGGTCGGTCTGAACCCCTTCGCGCCGGAAAGCTTGCTGCTTTCCGGTTCGCTGCTCCGCCAGATGAAAAAATTCGACCAAGCTGAGAAACGCTTGCTAAAAGCCAGGGAAACGGCCCACGCTGCGATGCCCGAAATTCACTGGGAACTAGCGCTCCTCTATGCTCATGGCTTCATGCGTTACAAGGATGCCGCGAAGGAGTTGAAGCTCTACTTGAAAGCCCGCCCCGACGCCCAGGATGCTGACAAGATCAAGAAGCTTATTGCAGAATTCGAGGCTAACCCATAGTCAAAAGAAAGTTCCATCTAACATAAAAAAAGCCATCCGGAGTTCCGGATGGCTTTTTGATCGCAAGAAGAGCCGATCAGAATAGGAACCTGAAACCAAAACGGAACTGTCGCGGCCCTTGATAGGAATTGGGCAGCTTGTAGAGATTCGACCTTACGGCCGGATTCTGAGCCTCTGCCAATATCGAAGCTCCTCCGTTATTCTGCAAGTTTCGGTACCCGAGGATCAAACACTCCTGATTCGTAGTACAAGTCTGACCAGGTTGTAAAAGAGTGAAAATGTCGAACACCGATTCCGATATCAGGTTTTCACGCAACGTTACATTTGCCTCGTTAAAAACATTCAGAACGTCGGCTTCGGCAACGATCGTATAGCGTTTGTCACTGCCAAATCGGAAACGATGACGAACCGCCACGTCGCTCTGCGTAAGGACGTCCGTGCGGCCCATATCTCCACGCTTAGTTAGGACAAGGTTGAGATCGTCACCAAAGGTAGCGATCGACGTCAACGGTGTGCCGCTCTGAGCCGTAGTAAAGAGCTGAAACTCAGTCGAGCTTCCAGACCCGAACCCGAAGCGCTTATTCCAGTCCAGGCTATATGCACCCGAGAATTTAAAAACGTGCGTTCGGTCCGTGGGAAGGACACCATTGTCCGGGCCGCCTTGCAGGGTCCAACCCATCAACGGTTGATCGAAATAACGATTTACATTCGGACTAAGACGACCTTCCTCATCCGAGCTGGCGAGTCCTGAGTAGTTCCCCCACAATCGGCTGAGTGTGTAATTCGCATCAAAGTAAAAATCATTTGCGAACCGCCGTTCGATGCGGGCCTCGAATGCGTCATAGGTACGCTGCGGTTTTAGCGCCTTCAGATCGAACTCTCGCGCCGTCCTCGCATACAACCCTTCGCCGGGATTTCCGATGATGTAAAACTCACTTCCCGCCGAATTAGGAAAGCCTGCGTCCTCGACGGTGTGATCCACGTTTTTATGCGTGTAGCGGCTGCTAAAGATCATACTGCGGCCGAGATCACGTTCAAACGTAATGGTAAATTCGCTTTGCCGAAAAGCCTTGATATCAGGGTCGATACCGCCCGCTTCGGTTAGCGGGAGGCCTGAGTTAGAAGGTACACGGTGGTCTACGTCGCAACGGACACGGCCGAAGACCGGGGTGATCGTGTCGTGCGGGCAGGCACCGCCGGGAATGAAGGTGCCGCTGCCCCATATGTCAGATCGGTTCTGGAAGTTCGCAAGCGTGTTTCCCTCAAGTATCTCAAAGAAGAAGTCGTGGAAAATGTCTCCGCCAAACGAACCGCGCGGCAATTCATATTTGAACCGGTCGTAGAACCAGCCATAGAACGCTGACAGTTTGGTCTTGCCGTTACCAGTCAGGTCGATCGCGGCACCAAGCCGGGGTGCCATCTTGTCCTTGAAGTCGAACTTGATACCGGGCAGCCCAGGCGTAAAGGAGGGAACGTCTTCACGCTCCGTCCTGACTCCGAGGTTGAAGGTCAGCCATTTCGTCGGCTGCCACTTATCCTGAAAGTACAGCCCGAGGTTGTTGCTCTTAACATCTCCCTGCGTCTCGAAGACCCGAAGCAGTCCAGCTCCGACGGCGTTCGGCGAAGACATCAACTGCGTATCGCCGGTATACTGGGCGAGCGTCCATCCGCCCCGAAGGACGATCTGGTCCGAGAAGCGTGAAATGACCGAGTTGCCGATCTGATTCAGCTGCATACCGCCCTTGAATTGATGGCGGCCTCCGAAGTTTGTCAGGAACGTGACATCGCCGTCGTACGTGTTCCTTTCGGTCGCATCGTAGAGGGTGCCGTCAAAAGCCGTTACACCGTTACTCTGTCCCGGTGTGCATCCAAATCCAGGCGGAAAGCTAAAGCTCAGCCCGCTACACAGGACGCGAGCCTTGGTAACATCGCCGTAGCCGTATGCGCCAAGTTTTTCATTCAAGAAGTAATGACCGAGGCGAAAACCGACTACCACATTGCTTGTTGGCGTCCAGACAGCTTGTCCCGAGATACTTTGCGAGTTTTGGCGGCCTCCAGTTTGATTTAGGAATGCCGCTCCGTTCAAGGATGGATTTCCTGCCTGGCAGATCGGGGCCTGACACGGCGTTCCCGGATTCGGGGGCGTGAAATACTGAGTTGTGAATCCAGGGATGCGCCCTTCAAGTGCGATGGGATTATAGGTGTATGTGCCGGTCAGGCGAAGCTTGCTGTATGCCATTCCGTCGAGGCGTAAGAATGTGTAGTCGTCTACCTGCCGTGCCTTGTACGTTTGAGTCGGGAATGTAACCTGGCTCCGGTTGTAAGGGTGTACGTATGTGATGGCACGCTCGCGGGTAAAGATCTGCGGCGTATAGCTTGCAAAGAACCACAGACGATCCTTAAGGATCGGGCCTCCAAGATTTGCTGAAGGGTTAAACTCAAGGTAGGAATCCCGCTTCGGGTGGATGTACTCCGGAGTGTCGCTGGCCGCGAAGCGGAAAAGCGATCCCCGGCCCAGAGCGTTCCAGGATGACGGGCGGAATTGTGTGCCGAATTCGCCGCGCCACTGATTGCTTCCGCCTTTTGTAACCACGTTGACCACGCCGCCGGTTGCACCGCCGTACTCGGCTTCGAATCCGCTCGACTTGATCTGGACTTCCTGAATAAGCTGAAAGGGAAGGTCACTGTTGGAATCCAGCACGCCGGTACGAACGTTAGTAACCTCCTGGCCGTCGATGATAAATGTATTTTCCGAACCGCTGGCTCCGTCAATCTGAAATTGACCCGACCTCGGCTCTGGCCGGGTCGCGGGTGAGATCTTCAAAACACTGGAGAAATTTGAGCCCTTCGGCAGCAATTCCGCTAGCTGAGCCGAGATATTCGTCTGGATTTTTGAATCGGTCGTGTCAACGGCGAGAACATTGCTCGCAGAAACCTCGACGTTGGTCTCGGTCGTGATACCGAGATCCAAATTCACCTGCG
>JBDTWZ010000192.1:0-5382 GCA_040006435.1 Acidobacteriota bacterium | reverse complement strand
CCCCATTTCAACTTGTTTCGCAGTACGTCAAAATAGTTCCGGTTCTGCGGCTGCACGAGATTGAAAGTTGTCCGGCTCTTGCGAATGACGACGCGATCCTGCGCCTTCATTGTGTAACCGATTTGGCCGTCGAGGGTCAGCACGACGCCTTCGTTCTCTTTTTCAAGCTTGAGCTCGATCATCGCATCGTCGGGAACGACGATCGGACGATTGGTCAGCGTAAACGGACAAATCGGCGTCAGCACGACGGCGTTCATCGATGGATAGATAATGGGCCCGCCGGCCGATAGGTTGTACGCGGTCGAACCGGTCGGGGTGGAAATGATCAGCCCGTCCGCGCGAAACGAGTTGACGAAAAGCCCGTTGAGGCTGACATCGATCTCGATGATGCGTGCCAGCGCGGCTTTATTAATGACGACGTCATTCAGTACGCGGCCGGCCGCCAGCATCTCTTCGCCGCGCCAGTGTTCGGCATGGAGCATCACACGCCGATCGATCTCAAACTCGCCTGCGAAGATCGATTCGAGCGCCGGGAACATTTCCTCGATGCGAAAGTCGGTCAGATAGCCGAGGCTGCCATAGTTGATCCCGAGCACGAGCACATCGGCGTCACTCACGAGGCGGGCCGTAGAGATCATCGTTCCGTCACCCCCAAGGACGACGATCAGATCCGATTCAACCCCGAAGCGTTCGTCGTCGACCGCATCGATATCGCATTGCAGCCCATCGGTCGGCTCGGACTGGACCCGCGGCTTTCCTACAAGCGCGATGCCGCGCTTTTCGAGCCAATCCGAGAGTTCGCATGCGGTTTTCCACGCCTCGGCGTGGTTTGGCTTGACGATTACTCCGACGGTATTTATCTTTCTTGCGGCCATCCAAAACCTAAAATAGCACGTAACCGGTCATTCGACAGCCTTCGCACGGAAGGCTGCGGGGGCGTTCCCCGCCCTGTTTTCGGGCATCCTAACTATCATCGCGATTGGCTGTGCCTGATGCTTTTTGTTAGAATCGCACTTTGCCCGTGCCGACTGCTATTCAAAATATCGTAGGTATTAAGAGATGTTAAAGTTTTTCAAGCGTCTGGAGAAGACGCGTAATTTCTTCATTTTAATTTTCGCCGTTGTGATGGTTGCGAGCCTTGTTTTCTGGGGCGGCAGCGGTATCAGCAGCAATCTGACCATCGACCCGTCGCGCAGCACGGAAACTGCGGCCAGCGTGAAGGGCGAAGATATCACCGTCGGCGAGTTGTACCGACAGAAGGAGATGTACAGCCGTTACAGTCAGGGCCGGCCTTACCCGGCAAAGCTTCTGCTTGACGGCATGATCGCGAGTCGGATAACGCGTGTCGAAGCCGCGCGCCTGGGTTTGACCGCATCCAATGCGGAAGTCGCCGCGAAGGTCCGCGAGGACTTCAAGCCGCAGGATGGCAAGCCGTTCGATCAAAAGATTTACGAGCAAAATGTCATCCAGCAGTCGGGAAGTATCGCGGCATTCGAAGAAGGCGTCCGTGACGACATCAGCAGCAACAAGCTCCGGGCGTTCATAACATCGAGCGTGAGCGTCTCCGAAGAAGAAGTTCTGAAGGATTTCCAACGCAAGAACGCTAAATTCGATCTCAGTTATGTAACGGTATCGGCGGCCGATTATGCCCGGACGATCACACCGACCGATGCTGAGCTACGCGACTATTTCGAGCGAAACAAGTCGAGCTATTACATCGGCGTTCCGCAGAAAAAGATCCGCTACGTATTTGTAAACACCGAGAAGATCGGACAAAAGCTTTCGATCTCCGACGCCGATCTCAAGGCGGAGTACGACAAGTTGCCCGAAGATAAAAGAATTGCCGGCGTTCTCGGCCAGGAAATCGTCCTTCGTGTGTCAAAGCCGGAATTCGAACCTCAGGTTCAGGCAAAAGCCGCCCAGATCATCGAGCGCTTGAGAAACGGCGGTGAGACGGTCTCGGAAGAAGCTTTCGCAAACGCCGCGAAAGGCCAGTCGGAAAGTGCCGTGAGCTCCGCAAAGGGCGGCGCGCTGCCGGGTCCGGTTCGCGAGAATCCAAATAAGCCCGACGATCCGTACCAGCGGCTGATCAAGATGAAACCGGGTGAGATCACTGAGCCGATCACCTACGAGGGGCGTTACTTCATCCTGCGTCGCGGCGAAGCCGTACCGAAGCCTTTTGAAACTGCGAGGAAGGAACTTGATGTCAGTATGCGAAACCGTCGCGCCTATTCCGTCGCGGCTGAACTCGCGCAAAAAGTTAGCGATACGCTAAAGCAGAACAAGGATGTACAGGCGACGGCGCAGCAGTTTGCCGGACAGGCGAACATGAGCGTCGCGGAGATGGTCCGCGAAACGCCGTACGTGAAGCCCGGCGATAACGTCGAGAATATCGGAACGTCGCCGCAATTCGAAGAAGGAATAGCAGGGCTTGTGACCGCGCAGGACGTCGGTGACAAGGTCCCTGTCCAGAACGGCTTTGCCATCCCGTTGCTCGTCGACAAGAAAGAGCCGCGCGATGCCGAGTTCGATGAAGTAAAGAATGAGCTCGTCGAGGTTGTGAAACTTGAAACTGCACGCAATAAGATCGAGCAGATCGCGAATCAGATCGCTGCCGGTTCGACGACTGCCGCGGTTATTGCGAACGTCGCACAAGCGAACAATATAAAAGCAAATGAGCAGAAGAGCTTTATCCTCGGATCGCCGCTTGGCGATGGCCCTTCGGCGACGACGAGCGAGGCGCTCGAGAATGCGATCTACGCGATGAGGGCGGGCGAGGCGACAAAGACTCCGATCAAGATCGGGGAGAACTATTACATCGTCGGCGTCACGAAGCGCGAGGAAGCGAACATGGACGACTTTGCCAAGGAGCGCGACACGCTGAGGGAACAGATGCTCGCGCAGAAACGAGGCGAGGTTTTTCAGGACTATCTGGCGTCAGCCCGTCTCCGAATGGAAACCGCTGGCGATATCAGGATCTATAAGGACGCGGTCGCAAAGGTCGATGATCAGGTATCGACGGACCGGTAACGAGGTCGTCAAAACCGAGAGCGGTAGCGACCAGGTTTCCCCAATGAGATTCGATGTCTCCAACGGGAAACCCGGTCGCTACCGCTCCCGGTTCTGACAGAGCGGTCGCTACCGCTCCCGGTTTTGACAGAGCGCTCACCACCACCCCAAAAGCTTCCACCACGCCAATCCGACGATCGACCAAATAATAATGTTCACGACAGAGGCGACGAGGCCGACGATCCACCATGTCCGCTGTTTGACGTAGCCCGCGCCGAAGTAGATCGGTGCCGGCGTCGTCCCGTAATGCGTCAGGCCGGCATTGAGATTCGAGAAATACGCGAGCATCAGAACGGCCAGACCTACCGGGGCTCCGGCGGCAAGCGTGACGAGCAGGAACGGAACGAACATCGCGAGTACGTGTCCGGTGATCGACGCGAAAAAATAGTGTGAGTAGAAATAGACGAGCGCGAGGATCGCGAGCGCCGCAACCCACGTCATTCCCGTCGTCAAGGATCCCATCCGCTCGGCGAACAATCTCGTCAAGCCTGTCTCGCCCAGCCACATTGCCATATTCACAAGCCCACCGTACCAAATGAAAACCGACCACGCGGCTTTCTCACCCATCAGGTCGCGCCACTCGATCACGCCTGCGAGCAGCAGCACACCGATGCCCGCGAGAGCGACGAACGCGGTGTCAACCGGATGCAGAATGTCTTTGGTGATCCAAAAAAAGATCACGGTGGCGAGAACACCGAGCACGACGATCTCGCTCTGTTTAATACGACCGAGTTTCGTCAGCTCGTCCTGGGCGAATCGGGCCGCCTCGGGCGTCTCCTTCACTTCGGGCGGGACGAGGCGGTAGATCAGGAACGGAATCACCGCAAGCGACACCAGCGCTGGCACAATTCCCGCGGCAAACCAAGAAAGGTAGGTAAGCTCGATGCCGGTATTGTCCTGGATAAGTTTTCGGATGATGAAGTTCGACGCCTGCCCGGTGAGGAACGTGGCGCAGATGATCACGTCGCATTGGTACAAAAGGTTGATGAGGAAAGTGCCGAGGCGGCCCGCTGTTCCATCGCCGGGCCGCGAATCATAGGTTTCACTTATGCTTTGCACGATCGGAAGAATTATGCCGCCGTTGCGGGCGCCGTTCGACGGGATCATGGACGCGAGCACGAAATCGGTCGCAACCAGCCCGTACCCGAGGCCGATCGTTTTCCGTCCGACCGCGCGGACGAAGAGTAATGCGATGCGATGGCCGATGCCCGTCTTGATGAACGCGCAGGAAAAAAAGTAAGCCGCGAGAACCAGCCACACGACCGGCTCGGCATATCCCTTCAGCGCTTCAGTCGGCTTGAGCGCGCCGAAGACGACGGTTGCGACCACGCCGAGCATAACCACCGCACTCCCCGTCAGCGGCTGGACGATGGAGCCGACGATGGTCGAAACAAAGATCGCGAGCAGCGTCCATGCCTCGCTCGGCACTCCTTCAGGTCGTGGCAAGAGCGCGACGAATACACCGACACCGATCGTGATCAGCCATTTTACGATCTTGTTGCGAGCCATCCTGTTGAAATCAACCGAACACCACCAAGCCAAAATAAAAAAAGCGGATGGCCGGGCAACCCTCCGCTTTCGTTTTCAAAACGATCGACATTTATTCGCCGAGGTATGCTTCTTTAACTTTTGGGTCCTGCGCGAGTTGTTTTGAATCGCCTTCCATAACGATCCGTCCCGTCTCGAGCACATAGGCCCGGTCGGAGTGATGCAGCGCGGCATTTGCGTTCTGTTCGACGAGAAGTATGGTCGCTCCTTCGTCGCGGATCCGCTCGATGGCTTCGAATATCGTGTGTACGATCATCGGCGCAAGACCGAGCGAAGGTTCATCAAGCAGCAGAAGCCGCGGCCTCGACATTAATGCCCTGGCCATCGCGAGCATCTGCTGTTCGCCGCCGGAAAGCGTTCCTGCCTTTTGTTGCTGGCGTTCCTTGAGACGCGGAAACAGGGTGTAACCGCGCTCCATGTCGTCGGCGATACCCTTCTTATCCTTTCGAATAAAAGCGCCCATCTCCAGATTCTCGCGAACGCTGAGATTCGCAAAAACTCCGCGGCCCTCGGGTGACATCGCAATTCCCATCGAGACGAGTTTGTAAGTTGGGATGCCGCTGATCTGCTTTCCCTCGTAAATGACGCGGCCTTCCTTTGGCTCGAGCAGGCCGGTGATGGTCCGAAGCGTCGTCGTTTTTCCGGCACCGTTCGCGCCGATCAACGTTACGACCTCGCCCTGCTCCACGTGAAGGTTGATGTCGGTGAGCGCTTCGATCGCACCGTAGTTTACCGATATGTTTTCCAGCGTTAGCATTAAATAAT
>JBDTWZ010000191.1:0-5410 GCA_040006435.1 Acidobacteriota bacterium | reverse complement strand
CTTCCGCCTTGAACATGTATTTTATACTATGCTTCGGCAAAAGAATATTTGGAGCGTCCTTTCGATTTATCTTAAGAGCATCGAGATCGTACCACTCGATCGTACCAGTGATCTGCTCGCCATCCTCCAACACGATCACCATTTCGGTCCTCGCGTCGATCTGCTTTCGATAGTAAAAAACCTCTGCGAGCGTTTCCACCGGCGGAGGCTTTCTGCGTGGTTCGGTTGTTGATTGCTTACGGGGAAAGTTAGCCATATTTCGATTTGGGGTTTCGGATTTCGGATTTCGGATTGCGGATTTCGGATTTATCTTCCTCAACCCGCACTTTGTTTTTGCCTTCGATCGACCGAAGCCTTTACCAGCAAGATTCGAATAACAGAAGTCCGCAATCAGAATTCCGCAATCAGAATTCCGCAATCAGAATTCCGCAATCCGCAATCGGCTTAGTCAGCCTGTCGTCGGATAAATGTCGGAACTTCGAGGTCCTCTTCTTTGGCACCGTCCTGAGCCGGAAAGTGCATCGACTGGGGACCGCCGTTGGCAACGGCTTCGAGTACGCGCGGCTGAGGCACCTTCGACTGCACAGCACTGTCGAAACCCGTTGCAATGACCGTGACCTTGATCTCGTCATCCATCCCGGTCTTGATAACATTTCCCCAGATTATGTCGGCGTTGTCGTCCGCCTCGCCCTCGATCATGCCGATCGCGTCCTCGATCTCTCCAAGCGGCATGCTCTCTCCTCCGGTGACGTTGATCAAAGCCGCCTTGGCTCCGGTGATCGAGTTCTCTTCCAAAAGCTTATAATCGAGAGCCGCACGCATCGCCTTCGATGCTGCGTCTTCACCGCTCGCGGTACCGATCCCCATCAATGCCACACCGCCGCCGCGCATAACGGTCGTCACGTCGGCAAAGTCGAGATTAATGATCCCGGGTGTAGTGATGAGATCGGTAATGCCCTGCACAGCCTGGAGCAGTATGTCGTCCGCCCGGCGAAATGCATCCATCAATGTAATTTTCTCTTCGACTTCGCGAAGTTTCGAGTTCGGAATAGTGATGATCGTGTCGACACAGCCCCGAAGCTCGGCCAAACCGTATTCCGCCTGAGCCATGCGCTTTTTGCCCTCGACGCTAAACGGCTTCGTGACAACCGCCACGGTAAGGGCCCCCAATTCGATCGCCAGCGACGCTACGACAGGTGCCGCGCCCGTGCCGGTCCCGCCGCCAAGTCCGGCCGTCACAAAGACCATATCGGAACCTTCAAGAATATCGAGCAGTTTCTCGTGATCTTCGAGCGCCGCCTCGCGTCCAACCTCGGGATTTGAGCCGGCACCGAGTCCGCGTGTCGATTTGCTGCCGAGCTGTATCTTGATTGGTGCCTTCGAAGCATTGAGAGCCTGGAGGTCGGTGTTCGCCACGATGAACTCGACACCCTTGATGTTTGCCTCGATCATCCGGTTGACCGCGTTGCCGCCGCCGCCGCCGACACCGATCACTTTGATCCGCGCTCCCGTGATCGGCGGCTCGTCTATGAACATTTTGATTCCGCTGTTTTTCATGTCAGACCTTACCTGTCAAATAAAGTTCCCCGCCATAGGGAAGGTGTTTTGGATTTAAGGTGAAGTTTCGCAGCGACAGATGAGCCCGCAACAATATCTTGTGCTGTTGGCGACAGAGAATACATCATTTGCTACAAAACTCCAACCGCGCGATAACATTTTTATCGAAATTTTTCCCGAAAATTTTCAAACCACTCGGCAACCTTTCGTGTCGGCGATTTTCCGCCCGCGCTCATCGCACGAACTTGCGATCTCATCGACGAAAGAGCGAGGCCGCAGGCGACCGCCCATTCCGGAGTTTGAACCTCGCCGGCAAGGCCGCCGAAGAACTCCTGCTCTAAGAATCCGAGCCGCGTCGGAGCGTCGAATACCTGCTCGGCGATGTCAACCATCCCACGCGCCATAGATCCGCCGCCGGTCAGGATCACGCCGCTCGATATCTGCGCCCGGGTTCGGCCCGTTTCCTGCGCGATGTGCTGTAGCAGCTCGACCGCCCGCGGCTGCATTATGTCGCAGAGAATCTCTTTCGAGAGACCGCGCGTTTCGCTTCGTCCGACGGGAACTATTTCGATGACTTCCTGGCGCTCGTCATCATTCATCAGGAACGACGCGACACAACCGAAGTTATGTTTGATCTTGTTCGCCTCCTGGATCGAAACACGCAATCCCATCGCAATGTCCTTGGTGAAATGCATGCTGCCGAACGGAAACACGGCAGTGTGCTGCACCGCACCGCGACCGAAGATCATCAGGCTTGTGATCTCTGCACCTATGTTGACGAGGGCGCAGCCATACTCCTTGTCATCGTCGGTAAGCGAGCTCTCAGCCGCCGCAAGGGGTTCGAGCATCATCCGCTCAACCTCGAGGCCTGCTCGGCGCACCGCCTTTTCCAAATTTTGACGTCCGGCACTTGGTCCGGTAACGATATGGACCAAACATTCAAGGCGAGCGCCGCTCATTCCGACGGGCTCTGTAATTCCGTCCTGCCCGTCAACGATAAATTCCTGCGGCAGACGACTAAAGATCTCCCATCCGGGTGGCAAAGGCATCGCACTCGCGGATTCGATCGCGCGTTCGACGTCTTCTTCGCTGATCTCGCGGCCGGCACCTGCGACGGCGACGACACCGTTCTTGTTCTCGCCACGGAAGTGTTCGCCCGAGAGATTTACGACCGCCGACATGATGTCCAGACCGCTGACGCGCTCGGCCTCGCCAACCGCTCGCCGGACGGATTCCGAGACCGCTTCGGCTGCCGTCACGATTCCTCTCCGCAATCCCTTCGACTCTGCCTGGCCGATCCCGACGATGTTCATTCTGCCGTTGTCAGCGGCTTCACCGACAACACACCTCACCTTGCTAGTGCCGATATCCAATCCGATTGCTTTTATGTCTCGATTCATAGTTCCTAAACTCCCCTTATTGTTTAGGCGGAGTGGCCGAGCCAGGCGAGCCGGGGTGCTAGTTCAGAGGAATCTATTTCCTCTTGATTTACGGGTAACCCGGTCGCTACCGCACCCGGTTCTGACTTCTCGGAGCCAGGATCATGTTCTGGCCGACCAGGTTCACTGCTTCGAACATCTCACCTTTCCCGACGATCGCATTGATGCCTCGCTTAAGGTACTCACCAAACTTGTCGCGGCCGAGCGCGATCGAAACCACGTTGCCCGAGTCTTCGATCACGACCCGGGGTTCGCGAATATCTTCGAGGTTGACCGACAACACTCGTGCCGAAAGGTTGAACTCTTTCCACTCGGACAGCATTTTCTGGTACATCTTGACCCGTTCGAGGTTGTCCTTGCCCGCGGTCTCGCTTTTCACTTGGTTCCACCCCGTCATCACGAATGGAAATTCTGCTTCCTTCTCACGAGCAGGTGCGATAACGACAGCATCACCATCTACTAAAAAGTTTCCCTCGACAGTTCGAATCAAGCCTTGGGGCTGGCGCTCGAATATCTGGACCCTGATACCGTTCGGCAATACTCTCGACACCGCTGCTGTCTTCACCCATGCGGCCCTTTCCAGCTTTTCCTTTATCCCCGGCAGATCGGCGTTCCAGACACCGGTCTTCTCAGTCTGCATTTCTACCGTCCGCCTGATATCAGCTGCGGACGAGCGATCGGTTCCTCGAATATCTATTTTGGCGACTGAAAAGAAATCTGACGCTGTCACGGTCTGATATCCCAGAAAGCCCAGCGCTCCGAGGCAAACGAGAATACAAAAACTCAAAAAGAGCGGAAGCCCGACGGTGCGAAAGCGGCTTGCACTCGTTTGCCCGCTTCGACGCGCCGTGGTGGAGGCTCGACGACGACTGAGTGGTCGGTTTACTTTCACCCGCGCCGAGTTCCGGGTCCTACTCTGTTTCGTATTTGCCATTGATCATTATCCTCTCAATTGTTCCAAGATCTCGTCGGAGAGCTTCGTCACGCTACCGGCTCCGAGCGTAATTACAAGATCACCCGGTTGTAGGTTCGAGACAACCTTTGGTGCCGCGGTATCGACGTCTCCGATGTAGTTAGCATTTTTATGTCCGTACTTACGAATGTTCTCCGTCAATACCTCTGCGGTAATTCCGTCGATCGGAGTCTCGCTGGCGGCATAAATATCGAGTACGTAAAGAACGTCTGCATTATTAAAGGCGAGGGCGAACTCGTCCATTAGCTCTTGTGTCCGGCTAAATCGGTGCGGCTGAAAGACGACCACGGTCCGACGCCCTCCCGAACTATTCTTCGCGGCTGAAAGCGTCGCGAGGATCTCCGTCGGGTGATGTCCGTAATCATCGACGACCGTAATGTCATTTTCCTCACCCTTAAACTGGAAGCGCCGGTTTGCATTCTTGAAAGTCGCAAACGCGTCGGCGATCTTCGCGAAGGGTATCTCAAGCTCGAGAGCGACCGCGGTTGCCGCGAGTGCATTATAGACGTTGTGTTTGCCCGGAACGGGGAGCGCGATCTCGCCGAGGATTTCGACGCCGCGCCAAACCGTGAATGTCGATCCGAACGAGTCGTTGTACCGGATATCGTGAGCAGAAATATCCGCTTGGGCCGTCAGTCCGTAAGTCACCCGTCGACGTTTGATGTTCGGAATTATCAACTGAACGTTCGGATCGTCGAGGCAAATTATCGCCGCCCCAAAAAACGGGACCTTATTAACGAAATCCGTGAAGCATTGAACGACATCGGCCATGCCCTTGTACGACTCCATGTGTTCCTTGTCGATATTGGTTACCACGGCGATCGTCGGGTAAAGCATCAGAAAACTGCGGTCACTCTCGTCGGCTTCGGTTACGAACCATTCCGACGCGCCGAGTTTTGCGTTCGACCCGAGCGTATCGACAACACCGCCGACGACGGTCGTCGGATCGACGCCGGCGTGAACAAGCAACGTCGCGACCATAGAAGTAGTCGATGTTTTGCCGTGCGTTCCCGCGATGGCAACCGCATACGGCTTCAGTGTCATCAACTCGGCGAGCATCTCAGCCCGCGGAATGACCGGAATTCCTTTTTCCTTCGCCACCACAACCTCGGGATTATCCGGCTTTACGGCTGACGAATAGACGACGACCTGCGCGTCACCGACATTCTCCGCGGCGTGGCTCGCACTGATCTTCATTCCCATCGCCTCGAGCCGATCGGTGTTCTTCGATTTCTTAATATCCGAACCGGATACGACGAATCCGAGATTGCCCAACACCTCTGCGATGCCGCTCATGCCGATGCCGCCGATGCCGATGAAATGAATTCTTTTTACGTGTCTGAACATCAGTAGTCAGTAGTGGTCATTAGTCGGTGGTCAGTGGTCACTTATCACTTATCACTTATCACTTATCACTTATCACTTATCACTTATCACTTAT
>JBDTWZ010000190.1:0-5460 GCA_040006435.1 Acidobacteriota bacterium | reverse complement strand
GCACTTCAGTAGCTTAGCACCCCTGTAATTGTGCTTAACTACTCTAGACCCTTAGCAATTAGCATTAAGCAATAAGCAATAAGCAATTAGCTGTAGGCGACGAGCGTATGCCCGAGCGTGTCCCGCCTAACCGCTAGTTTCTTAGTGCTAATTGCTTATTGCTTAATGCTAATTGCTTATTGCTTATTGCTCATTGCTCATTGCTTATTGCTCTTCACAACTTTCTTACTGACACGCCAATCTCTCGTATGCTATCCTTTTTGCTGAGCAGTTCTGCTCGACCTACTTAAAAATACGCCTACCTTAGACTCGTTTCCGAACCTGAGTAAAGACCCCATGGAACAGCTTAATCAATACTTGCACACACTTCTGTCG
Source organism: Acidobacteriota bacterium (assembly GCA_040006435.1). GTDB lineage: Bacteria > Acidobacteriota > Blastocatellia > Pyrinomonadales > Pyrinomonadaceae > OLB17. The sequence goes on along the minus strand of JBDTWZ010000190.1, from coordinate 5,085 downwards.
TCGGCGGGATATGCGCTGCATCTCGAGCCGAACAAAAATCCCTACGTCGTCGCAGCCGGCGGGCAATCAGACATCGCCAACACGCCGCTGCTCGGTACGCAGATCAGCATGATGGTATTTCCGCTGATACCGCCTGATGTAAAGCAAGACCTGCCCAATCTCCCCACCATCCAGTTCGTCCACCCCCACAATTTGGGAAGGTTTAGTTTCACTATTGAAAAGTCTCCCGCGGGTTTCAACGTGACGGTTCGTCCCCTACTGGGAAGCGAGATCGAGAGTACTCTCACCAACCCTGCTCCCTCACCCGACAGTAGCTTGGAGTCGGTTTCGTCAGCCAGCCACATCGCCGGCGCCGATGTCTTCTCTGTCGAAAGTTCTTCAATTGGCCGCGAAGTAAATGTCGCATCTCAGATCGATGTGCCGGCCGTTTCCGAACTCGTCGTGGAAGACCGCGAATCAATCCCGAAAATCGAGGTCGATGCAGCACCGACGATCGAAGTCATCTCTGCAAACGATCCGCAATTCCAAACTGTTTTTTCCGACAGTTCGAGCTACGAGCCGCCGGGACGCTGGCAGGATTTTGAAGTGCAGACCGATCCGTCCCCCGTGCCGGAGTCCAAGAAATCCGTCCGTGAAGATGGTTTGATCGAGGCGTCTACTCCGGTGCTAACGACAGTTCCTGCGGACGTAGTGCTCCCTTCACTCGACCGCCGCAGGACCGACCGTCGAAAGCAGAATCTGATGATGACGACCCGGATGGACGCGTTGTTCAATCGCATGGCAGAAGTTGGTGCGTCCGATCTGCATCTTTCGGTCAGCATGGCGCCGATGGTTCGAAAGGACGGCAAAATGCAGTTACTTGAGTGCGGCGAAACAACGCTCACGCCTGAAGTGATGGATGAGCTGCTGCACTCGATAATGCCGGAGCGAAACCAGGACGAATTTCAAAACCGTAACGATACAGACTTCGCGTATGAGATCCCTGAACTCGCTCGTTTCCGATGCAATGTCTTCAAGGACCGCAAAGGAATGGGTGGCGTGTTCCGCATCATTCCGTCCAAGATCCTCACATCCGAAGAGCTTGGCTTGTCGAAGGCGATCATGGATCTCTGCTCGTTATCGAAAGGTTTGGTCGTCGTAACCGGTCCGACAGGATCCGGCAAATCCACGACGCTGTGCGCGATGGTCGATTCGATCAACAAACAGCGAGAGGACCACATCATCACGATCGAAGACCCGATCGAGTTCGTCCACGAAAATCAGAAATGCCTCGTCAATCAGCGCGAGGTCCACAATCATACCGATAGCTTCAAGGACGCGTTGCGTGCCGCCCTTCGCGAAGACCCGGACATCGTTCTCGTCGGCGAAATGCGCGATCTCGAAACGATTGCGATCGCCATTGAAACGGCTGAGACCGGACACCTCGTTTTCGGCACACTGCACACTACAACGGCTCCCTCAACGGTCGATCGAATCATCGATCAATTCCCTGCCGATCGGCAGCAGCAGATCCGCGTCATGCTGTCTGAATCGCTGAAGGGTGTGATCGCGCAGACGCTGCTGCCCAAAAAAGGCGGCGGTCGCGTCGCGGCGCTCGAAGTTCTGATCATCACGCCGGCGATCAGCAATCTTATCCGCGAAGGAAAGACGTTCCAGATTCCCTCGGCCATGCAAACTGGCAAAAACCACGGAATGGTGATGCTCAACGACTCATTGTTCGACCTGGTCAAGAAAGGAATTGTCGAACCGCGTGACGCTTACGTGAAGGCTGTCGATAAGTCGGGGTTTGAGACGATGCTAACCCGTGGTGGGATAAAGCTCTGAGAATAGTGAATAGTGAATAGTGAATAGTGAATAGTGAATAGTGAATAGTGAAGAAGAACGCCCGGGGAAGTTTCCCGGGCGTTTCTAACTCCATTCAGTGTTCTGGATCAAATGGCTTTCACTATTAACCATTCACCATTCACCATTCACCATTCACCATTCACCATTCACTATTCACTATTTACTATTCACTATTCACTGAACCTCATACGGCTTTAGCTGCTCGTCGATCTTCGACTTGTCGCCGACGACAACCAATGTCATTCGATCCACGACAAGATACTTCTTCGCCATATCCTGAACGTCTTTCGCCGTGACTACAGATAGCTTTTGGATATACGTGTCGAGATAATTCTTGTCGAGCTCGTGATAGTTCATCGCCTCGAGTTGGCCGATGACGCCGGGCCTGCTTGAATTCTGCAAAACGTAGATCCCGACAAGATAATTCTTGATTCCCTGCATCTCGGCCTCAGTAGGCGCTTCTTTTTGAAGCTTGTCGATCTCATAAAGAATTTCCTTGATCGCGGCTCCGGTAGCTTCGGTCGTGACATCGGCATTCTCAATCCAGTAGCCGGTCTTGTAGCGGTTCCAGACAAAGCTGCCGGGCGAATACGTGTAGCCTTTGTTCTCGCGAATATTAGACGTGATACGCGAACCGAACGAGCTGCCGAGCAGAGAGTCCATGACCGTGAGTTTTACAAAATCCGGATCCGACGGGGAAATAGCCGGCACGCCCATATAGATCGTGGACTGAGGTGCTCCGGGCCGATCGATCGTCGTAAGCGACCGTCTGCCGACAACCGTCGGAACATTTCTGATCGCGTCCGGGCCCTTCTTCCAACCACCGAATGACTTCTCGATCGCCGATTTAACTTTCGCGGTATCGAACTGACCGACGACGTAAAGGTGCGTACGTGCGGCGCCGTATTGATCGTTGTAATAAGCGCGAACATCGTCAAGCTTATAGGACTGAACGATCGAGTCCGAGGCAAACACTGCTGAATACGGATGGTTCGTAAAAACAATCTCGCGAAAACGCTCCCACGCCTGATTGCCAGCCTGCGCCTTCGCAACCGCGATCTCGCGAAGCTTGTTCGAACGAGCCTTGTCGAAATCGCCGGGCGCAAATTTCGGATTGATAATGACGTCGGAAAGCAATTCGATAAATCGAGAGTCGAACTCGCTGAGAGCCTCGCCGCCGATCGTCGTCTTATCATTGCTCGCTGACGTGAAAATACTGCCGCCCATCTCGGCTGTCTCTTTGGCGATCTGCTCGGCGGTTCGCTTCGCCGTTCCGTCCTTGAGCATCGTCGCGACGAGGTCCGAAATCCAACGCTGCTCCGACTTTTCGTTCAACGTACCGGCACGGACAACCGCCTGCATTGCGACCTTTGGCACTGCCCCGTATTGCACCAGCGTCACTTTCATTCCGTTTGAAAGGGTGTACGTATCCTGCTTCGGAAAGACGAACGATTTGGGCTGGCCGCCGACCGGCGGAGTTTCTTTTTGCGCGAGTGTTGCGAGCGGCATCAGTGCGATCATCACCGCCGAGACGCAGAGACGCAGAGAAAACCAACCTTTTACTTTTAACTTTTTACTTTTCACTTTATTCTTCCTCCGCTGCAGCCGCTTTCTCGACATTAAGGATCACGACGGTGCGATTCGTCTTCCGAAGGTAATCCTTCGCCGTCTGCTGTATGAGCGCCGGTGTCACTTTACGAAAATTCGCCTCGATCTGATTGATGTTTTCGGGTTTGTCATCGAACAAAGCAAAGCACGCCAGCAGGTCCGCACGTCCGACGCCGCCGAATTGCGTCATCGTGTCGTACAGTCCTGAACGAAGCTTCACTATCGCCCGGTCTATCGTCGCCTGGTCGATCGGCTTGTTCTGAACTTGTGCAATTACGGCGTCGCTTGCCGCGAGGATTTCCTGCGGACTGTATTTTTCGTCGTGGATAAGGTCTACCGAGAACAGCATCGGACCGTTGTAGTTGAACATGTTCCCGAGATAGCCGTTGATGCCGCCGTTCAATCTGCTCGCATAATTCTTGTTCTTGACCAGCTCCTGATAGAGCATGCTGTCTTCGCCTTGAAGCAGGATCCGATCGAGCAAACCCATCGCGTAATATTCCTGGGACCCGCGTTTCGGCATTTGATAACCGAATCCGACCGCCGGCTTTTTCGCAAGCTTGTCGACACGCGTGACGATCTTCTCTTCGATTTGTTTTGGTTCGCTGATGTCAGCGATCTTGTCCGGCTTTTGCGATGTAATGTTCGCGAAGTATTTCGCCACCCAGCCCTTCGCCTGCGCTTCGTCGAAGTCACCCGTCACAACTACGACCGCATTCTGCGGTGAATAGTATTTGTCAAAGAACGTCTTCGCATCGCCAAGAGTCGCTGCCTCGATGTCCTTCAGATCGCCATAAAAATTGTGCGAGTTGTACCAGTTCGTGAAAGCGGCCATTGGCAGATCGATCCACGGAAAGGTACCGTACGGCTGGTTCAGCACGTTGACCTTCACCTCGTTACCGACCACACCTTGCTGATTTTTAAGGTTCTCCTCCGTGATGTCGAGCCCGCGCATACGGTCGGCTTCGGCCCACAGCAGAGTTTCCAGTTTGTGCGACGGTACGACGGCGAAGTAGTTTGTAAAATCAAATCGTGTCGAGCCGTTCAGCACACCGCCGTTTGATTCGACGAGCCGAATGAACTCCATCTTCCCCAGATTTTTCGAACCCTGGAACATGAGGTGTTCGAAGAGATGGGCGAAACCGGTTCGGTCGCGCGGCTCGATGCGAAAGCCGATGTTGTAATAGACGGCAACGACCGCTAGCGGCGAACTTCGCTCCTGCGAAAGCACGACTTTGAGGCCGTTCGGCAGTTTGTAGTAAGTCACCGGAACATTGATGCCGGATTGTTTGCCCTGTGCATTCGCGGGCAACACCAGTCCGAGAGCGATCACGCAAAGACCGCTGGTGACAATGGCCTTTCTAAAAATAGATTTCATATAACCTCGCAAAGGTGGATTAGTAAGAATTGTAACCATCTTACGCTCCATCGCTCAGCGAAGGTTTCAATTTGTTACGAGGCGGGAGAATTCGGGGATGAGTGGAGCAACATGTCAGAACCGGAAGCGGCAGCGATTGTCGCCTCTTAACTGATTCTTTGGTCAACGGGACACCGGGTCTCGCTACGGCTCTCGGTTCTTCTGACCGATCCGATCTTTCGGACGTTGACTCTTAGCTGATTCTTTTGCCAACG
>JBDTWZ010000189.1:0-5513 GCA_040006435.1 Acidobacteriota bacterium | reverse complement strand
TCCGATTCGATCCGCTCCCATCCGCCCTATCCGCGTTCAAAAAAACCTTCGTTTCATCGCCTGCTCCGACTTTTCAGACATCCTCTTTGTTTTGGTGAATCTTTGCCAAATACTCAAACGGAAACCGTCACTTTAAGGAATGTTGCCGGTATCGAGGTAGCGGTTTCGCTGCCGCTTGTGTTCTGTTTGGTGAACAGATAGTCGAGTTCCTTTTGCAGATCGGCCGCTTTACCATCTTTTTCCGCGGCTTCGAATGCATTCATCGTGGGCCCGTAATAGTCGCGGAATGCGGCGACGAAATCCCACGGCGCGTTCGGTGAATTGAAAGTGAACGTCTCGCGGGCAAACGATACTTTTTCAGCCGGCACTCCGGCGGCGACAAAGCGCTCGGTGACGTTGGCCTCGACGCCCCACGTCATCGGACTGATAAATCCGTCGGGCGGCGGTGGTGTATAGGCGGAACTGATCTTCAGGATCTGTGCAACGAGCGTCGGATCGCCCGGGATCCAGTTTCCCATAATTATCCGGCCGCCGGGCCGCGTAACCCGTACCATCTCTTTCGCCACATCAAACGGCTTCGGCGCGAACATCGCCCCGAAGATCGATACGACGAGATCGAACGAATCGTCCGCGAGTTCATTCAGATCGCTTGCATCGCCTTCCTGAAACTCGATGTTCGTCAGACCCTCGGCCTTCGCCCGTTTGTTGCCGGCCTCGACAAGATTAGTGGCAATATCGACGCCGAGCACATCGGCGCCCCGACGGGCCTCGGGCAGTGCCGTCGTGCCGTCACCACATCCGAGATCGAGGACCTTCATGCCCTTGCCGATACCGAAGGTTTCGACCAGAGCATCTCCGCTCGCGCGCATGCTCTCTGCAATTCGCGTGAAATCACCTTTTTCCCAGAGTGCCTTGTTTGGATTCATACGGCTCCTTTGATTTATTGATATTCGACTATGGAATTTTACGAACAAGTCGGGAAAAAGACTAACGCCGACGAGCATGACGGGAACCTAGCCAGCGTGTTCCGTCGCAACGCGCCCAGCGGATTATTGTTAAATATCGGCGGTCGGGCGGCCGTGTGGAATTGAATTCGCTTTTTGTGAAGGTCGGACTCGACGAGCGGGAAGTGCTTGAGCGTCTCGACAGTCTGCAGAACCACAGGCACATTTACCTCACCGGCAAAGGCGATGGGCACAACGATACGGAAGCTGCGTCATCGCCACCCATAACGGATAAGACGGCTGCGCCGACAAAGGTGGATGATTACAAAGGGGGAAAAGCCGGCGGTACGTTATTCCAGTGATTGAGTACGAGCTGTCGCCGTCGCATGAGCGGCAGACAAGCAACAACGTGCGTGTTCTGTCTCAAGAGCGACGGCGATATTCGGAACAACTCGAATGATTGGAATCATTCAAATTTCGAGAGCCCCCTTGATCGGATACTACTGGAAACGTACACCCGTCGCGGTCGAACATCCGGACATCGTCGGGTTGCCGGCGTTGTCATGGTCCTGGAACGTACCGGACGAGACCATGGAATTTCCGGAGTCATCGAGAGTAACGTCGTGCGTAATACGCCGGGTGCCGAGCAAGTTTCCGCTTATATCGAACCTGAAAGACAGGCTATCAAATGAATACTGACGCGGTCTGTTTTCCTTGGACCAGTTACCGTAGACCGATGTTACAGCGGTCGAAGTACCCGTCATCGTACCGCCCTTTATGAACATGAGGATCCCGGGAAACACCGGGCCGACCGGAACGCCCGTACTACAAATACGCGGCGTGACAGCTGTACGCCAGACCCCTTCGATACTGCTGGACGAGCTTTTTTCCTGACCGGCGACGGAAAGCTGCAGGACGGCGACGATACTTAGAGCAACGACTAACAGCGATGACCAATGATTTAACTTTTTCATAGATTCCTCCAAGACTTGTTTGTTTTTCGGCAGGCGGAACCCCACCGTCAACGCCATCATCGGGTCGCGACCGATAAGAAGTCCTATGAATCCATCTAAAAATTTGTAAGAATTTCCTCGAATGTCTGTCGAAGAGCTTACGCATTACAAATTCAATGAGTTCGCAGTAGACGCAGCGCGCAGATTGCTGGTCCGGCGCGGCGGCGAAGTGGTGTCACTCACGCCGAAGGTCTTCGATCTGCTTCTGTATCTGGTGCGAAACCCGGGGCGGACGATCGAAAAGGACGAGATCATGTCCGCCGTGTGGCCGGAAACTATCGTCGAGGAAAGCAATCTGACGCAGAACATATCGATCCTTCGGCGCTCTCTCGGTGAGACGCGAGGAGAGAATGAGTTCATCGCGACGGTACCCGGGATGGGATACCGATTTGTGGCGGAGGTCGAGGGCGGATCGGCCCCGCTCGATTCAAAGGCGGCGGGGGTTTCGACGCAAGTTCCGGAACCGCGACGCCGTATTCCTATCGTTCCGCTCGCGATCGGTGCCGGATTGTTGATCGCTGTGATCGCGGCCGCAGCTTACGTCTATCTCGGCCGATATCGCTCGGTGACCGCGGAGCAGACGCGCGTTCTCGCAATTCTCCCATTCAAGCCGCTGATGGCCGAGGGCTCCGATCCTGCGCTTGAGATCGGAATGGCGGACACACTGATCGCGAAGATGAGTAATACGAGCGGCCTGGTCCTGCGCCCCTTAACATCCGTGCGGAAGTTCTCGAGTCCAGACCAGGATCCTCAATCTGCCGGCCGCGAACTCGGCGCCGACACGGTTCTCGACGGGAACATCCAGCGGCAGGGCGAAAAAATAAGGGTCAACGTTCGGCTTATCGATGTCGCAAGCGGCGAGGCGATCTGGGGCGGTACGTTCGATGACGAGTATCGCGACATCTTTGCCGTCCAGGATGCGATATCATCCAAGGTCGCCGAAGCTTTGCGGGTACGCCTCCATGGCGCGAAGCCGACGAGCGGCCGTGGCACCGATGATCTGGAAGCGTATCGCCTTTACCTACAAGCTCGCTTTTTTCAATTCAAATCGACGCCCCAGGAAGTTAGGCGGGCAATAAACTTCTATCAGGAGGCAATTGCGATCGACCCGAAATATGCCATGGCGTATGCTGGTGTTGCCGATGCCTTTCGGACATTGCCAATAACCAGCGACGTCGCTCCGGCGAGCGCTTTTCCGCAGTCCAAGGCCGCCGCCTTGAAGGCGCTCGAGCTCGACGACCAGCTCTCACAGGCCCATGTCATGCTTGGTTATGTCGCGTCGTGGTATGAGTGGGACTGGAAGACGGCTGAGACAGAGATGCGTCGCGGAGTTACTTTGGATCCGAACAGTGCCGATGCCCATCGCGGCCTCTCGATCCTTCTAACACTGCTTGGCCGGCATGATGAGGCCATCGCGGAGATGAAGGCGGCACGAGAGATAGATCCGCTTTCGCTTCCGACCAATGCGCTCGAAGCCCAAGCGTTGCATTATGCCGGACGAGACGCCGAGGCGGTCGAGCGCTTAAACAAAACGTTCGAGATCGACCCCAACTTTTGGATCGCAAGGTTGATGCTTGCGCGGATCTACGTCGGCCAGTCGCGCTTCGAGGATGCGCTTGCGGAACTTGAACGGGCGCGTGCAGCGTCGGGCGGAAATACTGAGGCGATCTCGCTGACAGGATACGTCTACGCGAAAACCGGACGGCGTGACGAGGCGATGAAGACAATCGAACAGCTTCGCCAGCGCAAGACGGATAGCTTCGCCCCGTCGTATAACCTCGCGATGGTTTACAACGCTCTCGGAGAAACCGATAAAGCGCTCGATGAGCTAACCGATGCCGTCGAGCAGCGTGACGTCCGGCTGATACTTCTGAACGTCGATCATAAGTGGGACAACCTCCGCCGGCAGCCTCGTTTCATTGAAATACTCAAGCGCATGAAGTTTGCGGAATGATCTCGCAGATCGAATCGGCCGCACTCGGAGCGAAAGCGAGGTCGCGGTGGTAGTAAGGAAAATGCGCCGGGATCAGCGGCGATGCGGCAATATATTATTTTTGGAACCGGGCTGAGAGGGAAAGCACCGGCCTTTGCCGTCCAATCTGTTGACTAGAATTGGAAGCAACAATATACTCGTCGGACTCACCAATACAATCTAGAATCGCCCCATGTGTTATGCATATGGGCAAGGAGAAAGTTATGAAAAAGTTCGTCCTCTTTGCGGTGTTGCTGTTTGTAACTACGGTCACGGCTGGAGGTGTGAGCATACCTCCCGGTGGCACGGTCACGCTAACCAACATGCCGGCCAACGGCGGGGTGTTGGGCAGCAATGGCAATATTACCTTTAGCTTGCTGTCGTTGTATGACCTTGATGCCAAAAGAATAAGAGCCTTATCGCGTGGCTTTGGAGCCTCTATAGGGACGGGAACGGCGTCATCCCAGATATTCTACGACTTCGAGGTTGGTAGTACACCCGAGACGGTCGGTCATACGGTCGGGGCATGGATCAACTATTTAGCATTGTGGGAGGGTTCCCAAACCATACTTGCTGTGGGAGTGTCAAACTCGAGCGTCGATGTCGACCTTGTCCTGCGAGATCTGACCGAGGCGAGAAATTTGCACTTTGAGCCGATCCACGAACTCGACTTGAAGACGTTTAGGGTGAAGTATGTACTCGCAGGCATCGATTTTGATGACTCCGCGTCAAAGGTAAGTACGTTTCCGGCCGTACTGAAGCGCGGTCACACCTATCGGCTGACGCTTCGAATGTCAACCAGTGTGTTTCTTCTTGCCCCGCTGGCTTCGGGCTCAATCGTCGAGAGTAATTATTTTGGAAACGGAGTACGGTTGTCGTTGCTAAACGTTAAAGTTGGACTCGACGAAAGGGAAGTGCTCAATCGGCTCGACAGTTTCCTGAACCACCGACACATTTATCTGACCGGGCGGGGCGAGGGACATAACAATACCGAAGCTGCGTCGTCGCTGCCCGTAGCAGAGAAGAAACAGTCGGACGAAAGCGGCCCGCCCGTCATGGACGAGCCGAAAAGTGATCCGGACGAGAAGCCAAGACTGAGGTAATATTCTCGGAAGCGGTAGGTGGTCTCAGCGCTCTGTGGAGTTTTCGTCCAGCTCGGCTGGGAGGAGCGTGTCGGGATGGTTCTCTCTCGTCAGATCCGGGAGCGGTAGCGACCGGGTCGCCAGTCGAAACTCTTGTCAGAACCGGGAGCGGTAGCGACCGGGTCGCCCTGTGACGTTAACCTCAGTCCTACCAAGATCCGTGAGTGAGAATCGTGTGATCATCGAACCGCCGCGTCCAGTGGCTCCGCCAGGAGCCTGATGTTTGTAGCATCAGCCCATAAAATGATCCACGCTCCGTAGGAGCGACACCGTATGGTAGTGGGTCAGTTTGAATTAGTGATCCACAGCCTCATCCGTGCTTCTTGATTTATTTCGTGTTTCTTTGTGCGATTTAGTGGTTACAGCCCTAAAAAGGAACCACGAACCCACATCTCTAAAGACGGTTTCGGTGTCAAGACACAAATCGAGTGCACCGCGCGAG
>JBDTWZ010000188.1:0-5683 GCA_040006435.1 Acidobacteriota bacterium | reverse complement strand
GAGCTGCTTGTATCGAACCTGTGGCGATCGCCGGAACTCGGGCTCGCCACACCGCGGCCTGAAGCCGAAGAGATCAAAGCTGTCGCGAAAGGCGAGTGAATCTTCGGATCTAAATTTCAAATTTGAGATTTGAGATTTGAGTTTGAAATTTGAGATCTGAAATTGAATACCGGCGGGCTGATTTTGTTTCGGTCCCGCTTTTTCTTTTATCATTCGAGTTCCACCTGACGCGATGTCACTAACAAAAGGAAAAAACTATTCTCGCTTTCGATTCGTTCGCGAACCGCTCGATTCGATCGATAAGAACGAAGAGACGCACCGCGCGGACTTTCCTTTCTCGGATGACCTGAACAAACGCCGTTTCCCCGTGCGAGCTCTTCGTTATTGGTGGCTCAGCCGTGTGATCGATGAGGAGGTGCGACGACTGGATCATGCACCGACCATCGTCGATGTCGGATGCGACCGCGGGATCATAAAGCGGTTCATTCCGCCGATGGATAGCGCGCGGTGGATCGGTCTCGATATTGATACGAATCGTCCCGGCGTCGAACTGGCAAAATACGACGACCGGATCCAGGCCGACTTTGACGAAGGGCTGCCGGTTCCTGATGCGAGCTCCGACATCGCGATCTGTTCGCACGTTCTCGAGCATCTACCGCGTCCCGAATTCACGATGCGAGAGATCTTTCGAATTTTGAAACCGGGCGGGCTGCTTTTAGTCGGGGTTCCAACAGCACCGAAATTTATTGCGCGGCTCCGCGAGAAACAATTTCAAAAGCAGCTCGCCAACGGCAGCCGGGTACACGGGCAGCATATTCATGTCTTCGACAGCGAACGCCTTAAAAACCTTGCCGAACACACTGGTTTTACTGTCGAATATCTCACCGGCACGGCGCTCATCCGAAAGAAAGGCAGCAAGCTCGAGGATTATGCTGCGTGGATCCGCTTCAATCAGATCGGCGCGTCGCTCGTGCCGTCGCTCGGACAGGAACTCTGCGCGCAGCTTCGCAAGCGGCCACACGAAACCGAAAAATAGGTTGACGGTCTCCGCTCGAATTAATATATTCTGGTTCTCTAATACGAAAGTTCTAGGAGGATCTAATGGTCACACGAGCTCTAGCAGTAAAGCTGGTTGCAAAACCAGGGAAAGAAGCCGATGTCGAGGCGTTTCTGAACAGCGGCCTGGGATTGGTTAATGAAGAACCCCTGACGGTCACTTGGTACGCCTTAAAATTTAACGACTCGACGTTTGGAATTTTCGACACGTTCGACAGCGATGAAGGGCGCGATGCTCACCTCAACGGCAAAGTGGCGGAGGCGTTGATGGCAAAAGCGGACGAACTCTTCGCAGAGCCGCCGCAGATCGACAAGGTCGATATCCTCGCAGCAAAGACCTCGGTAAAAGAGGCGGCAAGCTCCTCAGTTGCGTAAACGGCGACCCTGTAGTTGAAGTTTTTCCCAGTCATCTGACGTAACCTTTTGTTCATCTTGCAGTCGCGGCCGGAGGTTCCGTCCGCCGAAAGTAAGATCGACAGCCACATCTTAAAAAGCGGAGGAATTAAATGGAAAGATTTCTTGGTAGCTACTCTTCGTACATTTACTCGCTGCTCCGGATCGTAGCGGGCCTTTTGTTTCTCATGCATGGGACACAAAAGCTTTTCGGATGGCCGCTCAAACTTCCGATGCCGGTCGACACGATGACAACCGCGATCGGCGTCTTCGAGGTTATTGCCGGGCTGATGATTATTATCGGCCTCTTTGCGAGCATCTTTGCTTTTATTGCCAGCGGCATGCTCGCCGTGGGCTATTTTATGATCCACCAGCCGACGGGAACCTGGCCGATACAGAATGGGGGCGAGCCGGCGGTTCTTCTCTGCTTCATCTTCCTATATATTGCCGCCCGCGGTTCGGGCGCCTTCAGCGTCGACGCGATGCGTCGCCGAAACGTATCAGCAGGCAAATGACGTATAATAGAGGGCAAAGCTTAGATCGGAAACCTAATCTAATGAGCGTCTAAAATTATGCAAGACTTTACATCCACATTCGGAAATTCGGCAGCGAACGCGCTACCCGCACAACGGGCACAGTTCATCCGCAAAACATATCTTCTCCTCGCCGCCGCGATACTCGCGTTCATCGTCGTCGAGGGCTTCTTGTTCGCGAGCGGCGCCGCAGACATGATCGCGTCCGTCATTTTCGGCGGCGGCGCCATGGGATGGCTGCTCGTCCTCGGACTATTCATGGGTGTATCGTACCTCGCCAATCGGTGGGCGACATCCGAAACCTCAAAGGCAACACAGTTTTTCGGACTCGGAATTTTCATCGTTGCCGAGGCGATAATCTTCGTTCCGATGATCTGGATCGCGACGTACTATTCGGGGGACGCGTCGGTTCTGGCGAAAGCCGGTATCGTGACGCTCGGATTGTTTCTCGGGATCACGGCCACCGTTTTTATCACACGAAGCGATTTTAGCTTTCTGGGCCCAATCCTCGCGATGGGCGGATTCGCCGCCCTCGGTTTTATCGTCGCGAGCGCGATCTTCGGTTTCACCCTCGGAAATCTCTTTGCCTTTGCGATGGTCGCGTTCGCCGGCACAGCAATTCTGTACGAAACGTCGAATGTGCTTCATCGCTTTAACACAAACCAGCACGTTGCCGCTTCGCTTGCGTTATTCGCGAGTATCGCTCTGCTGTTCTGGTACATCCTGCGGATTTTCAGCTCGCGGGATTAGGCGGCTTTCTGTCAGAGCGCCAGATCCCCTCCTTGTCTAATGAGGGTGGCAGCCGCTTCGGCTGACGGGGCGGTGGATAGAGGCAGACGGCTACTCAAACACCCACGCTTTTTTTGAACGCGGATCGGGCGGATCAGGCGGATGAAACGGGAATCTGAATTTTAGTTTCTGGTCTTGTTTCGTGTATTTCGTGTATTTTCGTGGTTCTCGTAATTCCCCTCCTTGTCTAAGGAGTCTTTTTTATGAGCACCACCCCGACCTCGCAAAGCCTCGGCCACACCTTCTGTCCTAGGAGGATTTTCGTAAAGCTCAAAGCTTCCGTTAAAGACGGCTAGTCGTCTCCGAAGACATATCGTTTGCCGGTCGAGGGTGTTTCGACGCCGCTCGAATCCGGTGAGATCTCGGACAAGCTCAATTTTCCATCTCCGTCCTTCATCAACACTTCGATGCGGCGCTCGGCATCGTTCAAACGCTCGCGGCATTCACGCGAAAGTTTCACGCCCGTTTCGAAAAGCTTCAGGCTTTCCTCAAGGGGCAATTCGCCGTTCTCGAGTTGCGCGACGATCGTCTCGAGTTCGGCGAGCGATGATTCAAAAGTTTTTTTCATATGGTGAAGAATGAAACGCAGAGACCGTGGAGCACGCGGAGAGAAAAGCTTTTCCTTTCTCTGGGATCCCTGCCTTAAACACTCTCTGCGATCTCCGCGGTCTCTGCGTTAAATACTCTCTGCGATCCTATCGAAATATCTCCTCCGCCTGCTGCAAGATCGTGTTCAGGTTGCGGATGCCTAGTCGCTCACCGGCCGCATTCGCACTGCCGCCGGACGCAACCGCAATTATTTCCTGTCCGATCTTTTGGGCGATCTCGGTTGCGAGTGTTTCGTCCCGAACGCCGACGATCCGCCATTCGCTGCCGTTGCGCTGCATTCTAACTTCAAAGGAATGCTCCGGCAACTTACTACGCACAAACGCGGTCTCACCGTACTGTTTGATATCCAGATACCTCTCCGCTCCGAGTACCATCGCCGCGAAGGGCACGCTCTCAAAACGCTTTGTCTTCGTTCGAATTAGATTCGGGAGCTGCACTCGCGCACGCTCTTTCAGCGCGGGCATCACCGGAGTCGCCACTCGTGCGACGCGAGCGATCGTCTGCGGGGGCAACCCGCGTCCGTAAAGCTCGACCGCCTGGCTTGTGATCTGCGGCATAAATTCGTCGACGATACTATCGACCGCGACAAACTGATCGACCTTCGCCTGATCATCGCGGCGTGCCGCATCGACCAGCAGCGCAAGCGAATATTGCGGCGTGTTTTTAAAACTCTGCCAGTAGAAATAACCGCCGATCACGACGGTGATTATTGCCAATCCGAGCACGCCGGCGATCGACAGAACGACCTTGCGCACACGCGAGCGGGGAACCGCTGCTTCGTTATACCCTCCGAAGCCCGCAGACTCCGTTTCGGCATTCGCACTGTCGAGAAATTTCGTCATTCCTTAATCTTCTTTTTTCGTGTTGATTCGCGTATTGCGTGGTTTCCGTCTCATAAAAGCTGGACCACGAAATACGCGAAACACACGAACATGATCATTTGGAAAGCACCTTTGCCAGCAAACTTCCCCTCTCCAATCTGATCTTAACCAATTCATCCACCGCAACCTTTGCGGCATCGCGCAAGATCTCGCCTTTCTCGTTCTCGACAATCGCGAATCCGCGTCCGAGTACCGATAGCGGCGAAAGCGCGTCGAGCTTTGCCATAGAGATATTCAGAGATTCCAGTTTCGAATCAAGCAAACTTCGCTCAGCCGAGCTTGCACGTTGGCTCAGCATACCGACCAAAGCCTTGCGATCGCCAAGCTTCGATGCCAGACGCATCGGTGAAAGTTGCGCGGAGATTGCGTCGAGCCTCGCGTTCGCCCGCTGCAGCGTCTCGATAAACACAGGCGACATCGAGAGAGACTGGACGCGCGAGCGTGCATCGAGCAGGCGATAGCTTATTATCCGCATCAGGTCGTCCGCACGACGGTCGAGTGTCGAGCAAATATCCTCCTCACGTTGTGCGACGAGCTCAGCGGCCGCCGACGGTGTCGGCGCCCGAAGGTCCGCCACCAGATCGGCGATTGTATGATCGACTTCGTGTCCGACAGCGGATATCACTGGGATCGCCGACGCGTGGATCGCACGCGCGACCGGCTCTTCATTGAACGCCCACAGATCCTCACTCGATCCGCCGCCGCGGCCTACGATCAGCGTGTCGATCCGAGCTCCGAGCACCGCGCGTTCGTTGTATTCGTTTGCCATCTGCACCGCACGGCTGATCTCGAACGCCGCGGTCTCGCCCTGTACGCGAGCCGGGATGAGAATGACGCTCACCGAACGTGCGCGTCGGGACAACACATGAAGAATGTCGAAGAACGCCGCACCAGTGGGCGACGTTACGACCCCAATTCGGCGCGGATATGGCGGTAGTGGGCGTTTCCGTGCTGTGTCGAACAACCCTTCCTCTGCAAGTTTCGTTTTGATCTGCTCAAAGGCGACACGTCTCGCACCTTCCCCGACCGGTTCAAGCGATTCGACCATCAACTGAAATTCGCCTTTCGGCTCATACAAAGTCAGCCGGCCGCGGACCCGCACTTGCAAACCGTCGAAAGGCTGAAAGCGGATGCGATAATTTGTCCCCCTATAACATGCGGCCCGGATAATCGACGACGCGTCATGCAGCGTGAAGTACCAGTGACCGGAGCTTGCGGCAGAGAAATTAACGATCTCCCCTTCAACCCAGACGTTCCGAAACCGCCGCTCGATCTCGCCTTTGACCTGTGCGTTAAGCTCTGAGACGGTGAGCGGCCGCTTCTCTTCGTCGTCAAATAATGATTGCAGCAGCGAGTTTTGCATCGGTGTGAAAATGATACTACATGGAATTAGGGTGACAGGAGTCGGTGGCCGGTGGTCGG
>JBDTWZ010000187.1:0-5690 GCA_040006435.1 Acidobacteriota bacterium | reverse complement strand
GCTCTGGCAATCAGGAATGCCCGTCCGGCACCTGACAATTCGACCTTTACCTCCTACCTTACGGACGTCGGTCACGAGATACGGACTTTCAAGAATCATCCACAACTACTCAAAGTTGAAAAGCGGACCGAGAGCAGCGGCACTCAAACCTTGAAAATATTCTTGCGGAACGGAAATGTCGTCAACCTGCCGGGTGAGAAAATCCCGGCACTCTCGACTGCCTCCGCGGCAACGATTGCCGTCGTCGCCGGAATCCCTCCGCCCCCAGTGAGACAACCGGCGCCGGGTACGTCGGAGACTAAGAAGCCGGGTAATTAATATGGATAAGCTAAGAGTTATATGCCCGTGCTGCGAAGCCGCACTCACGATCGACGGACAAACAGGTGCTTTGCTGGCTCATGAGGAAAAGAAAAAATCTCATGGGTCATTCGAAGACCTGGCGGGCGAGCTCTCAAAGCAAAAAGAACTCCGTGAGCAGTTGTTCGATCAGGAAATGTCTTCGATGAAGGATCGCGAACGATTGCTGGAAGAGAAATTTCAAGAAGCCCTTAAACGCGCTGACTCGGACAGCGACAAAGGTAAACCGTTTCGAAATCCGCTCGATCTTGACTAGTGACAGTAACCGTCGCAATGAAATCGGAAAACCGCGTGATAGTCGCACTCGACGTCGAAACAGCGGATGAGGCGCGAAGCATCGTTAATGAGCTGCGCTCCGACGCTGATGCGTTCAAGATCGGATTGCAACTATTTACCGCCGCGGGCCCTGCGTTCGTTCGCGAAATTGCGGGTGACAATCGGGTCTTTCTGGATCTTAAATTTCACGACATCCCTAATACGGTTGCGAAGGCCAGCGTCGAAGCCGCTCGGCTGGGTGTCTGGATGTTCAACGTTCATACATTTGGCGGAGCTGAGATGATGAGCAAGACCGTCCACGAAGTTCAAACCGCCTGCGAACGCGAAAATCTCCCGCGACCTCTGATCATCGGCGTGACTGTCCTAACGAGTTCGGATACAAACACGCTTTACGAAATTGGCATCGAAAGACCGGCGGAAGCTCAGGTTTTGCATCTCGCGCGGCTTGCTGCAGAATGTGGGTTGGACGGCGTCGTCTCGTCGCCGATGGAACTATCTGCGATCAGGAGCACCGTCAAAAGACCTGGCTTTCTGCTCGTAACGCCCGGTGTCCGGCCTGATTTTGCAACGGATGACGATCAAAAGCGTGTAATGACACCACGGCGGGCTATTTCCGAGGGCTCTGACTACCTCGTAATTGGCCGTCCGATCTTGCAAGCGAGTGATCGCATCGGTGCTTTGAGGAGAATTCGCGAAGAGATAAATACTGCTGCTAAATGAATAGAACGAAATCCCAATCCTCACAACGGAATAGTTCGTTTCGGCTGGAGCGCATCGCATTGGCTGTCCTCGCGTTCGTCGCACCCTTGACTGGGATCTTCGCTCAGGCGGGCGCCGAAGCCAATGGATTCCGTATAGGCGAACGTCTGAATTACAACGTCTCGATCGGACGTTTCGCCAATGCCGCTTATGGCGAACTCTACTGTGTCTCGCGGGGACGGCTCGGTGACAAAGATGCGATCGAAGTGCGAGCTAAGTTCAAGACGCTCGATCTTGCAAGCGCAGCGTTTTATCTGATTGACGAGAGCCGCACCACTTTTATTTCGCCCTCGACCGGTCTCCCTCTTTATACGTCGGTGAACCAGAATGCCTTCGGGCTCCCAAAGGAAACAGTGCAGAACTTTCTTTCCACTCCGACCCCGCACGCTGACCTCCTAACGATGATCTACAGGCTTCGTCAATCCGGCGGTACTGGTTCGCTTACGATGCAGGACGGCGATAAAGTTTATTCGGTGACGTTTCAATCGGGAGCGGCGGAGAAACAAAGGACCGATGCGGGCGAGTTCGAGACAACAATTGTTTCCGTTCAAAGCGAATATTTTATTGAACACGGAATGACGGATGTTCGGGTGAATGTGAGTAACGACGACGTGAGGCTGCCTGTGGTGATTCGATTTCACACGAGCAAGGGCGACGTTCGAGCCGGACTGGCCAGTGTTCAGACGATCGAACCTGAAACTGTTTCAGACGCGACCCCGGAGCCGGTGCGACCTCCGCTTCCGGAACGTACGCCGAGGCCCATTGTGACGCCGACTCCTTACATCGATAACCAACCGCTCACGGCGGATCTGGCATTTGAACTGGGCGAGCGTCTCGAGTATGAGATTGTTTCGGGCGGTCGGCAGGTGGCGATGATGCGCCTTGCGGCTAAGGAACGAAAGCAGTTTGATGGGGTTGACGGGCTTTTACTTGAAGCCACCTTTTCCGATATGCGGCCAGGCTCACCATTTGCCGTCGGCGACGTTATGAGAGCCTACGTCAATCCGGATACACTGGCACCTCGCGAACTAGAGATGAAATTCTCGGGTTCGCTCCGCGCGTTTAGCAGTGTCGTCAGGTTTGAAGAGAAGGGAAGTTCGATCACCATCGGTGGAAATCGAATCGACGCGCCTGTGGGCACTCATAGCATCTTGTCTCTTCTATTTGCGGCGAGATCTTTTAATCTAAAGCCAAGCAGCGATCTAAACAATCCGATCAACGACACACGGGTCGCCGTTTTGTGGGAATCGCAGCCGCATGTCTTTACGCTTCGCCCATCCCCGGCTGACGTGATCATGCTGGACGGAAAACCGGTCGGGGCTCAGCTCGTCACAGTCAGCACAAAAAATTCCATCCTTGATCAACTAAATATTCAGGTCTGGCTCGGGAATGATCATTCGCGGATCCCGCTTCGCTTTATTATCGGGACGTTTCAGGCGAATCTGGTGGCCGCATCTAAAGTTATACCCAACTAGTGTGTCTTTATGGCTATGCCCGAACCATAAAGAAAAAGCTAATTGAAATTGAAATTGGTTTTCAATTAGGCTACACTGCCGTTTGCGAGGTGCCCGTCAATGAAAGAAGTATTTTTGCTTGCGATCCTGATATTTGCGTCGATATTATCAGTTTTCGCCCAAGCCGATTCCGACAGCGAAGCGATTAAGCGTACGGCTTTGAATTACGCGGAAGGCTGGTACGAAGGCAATGCAGACAAGATGGAAAGCTCACTGCATCCCCACTTGGCCAAGCGGATCGTGCGAACAAACGACAAAGGCCAGAGTAATCTTGGCCAAATGACTGCACTCGAGTTGGTGCAAGGTACGCGTGCTGGCTCGGGCGAACAGACTCCAGCGGCCGAACAGCAAAAGACCGTAACGATCCTGGACGTCCTCGGCGGTGCTGCCACGGTAAAGCTGGAAATGCGCGACTGGGTCGATTACATGCATCTCGGAAAATTCAACGGTAAATGGGTCATCATAAACGTCCTTTGGGAAGTGAAGCCGAAGAAGAATGAAAGGAAAAACTAGTATGACCTTAGCTGACCTGCCAAAAGGAGAGTCGCGGACGGTGTTGTCAGTTCTCGGCAAAGATGTTGTGACGCGTCGCCTGATGGAGATGGGCCTCGTGCCGGGCGTCGCGGTCCGAATGATCAAGTCAGCGCCCTTCGGCGATCCTCTTGAGATCAACGTCCGCGGGTACAGCCTTGCTCTTCGCCGGAACGAGGCCGAATCCGTCGTCCTTGGAAAGGACGCGGCCAATGAATGAGCGAGAACGGAACCACACCTCATCTCACGATCGCACTTGCGGGTAATCCAAACGCCGGCAAGACAACCCTGTTCAACTCGCTCACCGGACTAAATCAAAAGGTAGCAAACTATCCCGGCGTGACGGTCGAGCGCAAACAAGGTGTATGGAGTTTGGGGGAGCGTTCGGCCACGCTGATCGATCTACCCGGCCTGTACAGTCTCGATGCGACCTCGCTCGATGAGCAGATCGCGCGAGACGTTATCACCGGAAAGATCGAAGGCATCCCGAAACCGGACGTGATAGTTTCGGTAGTCGATGCGACGAACCTCGAGCGGAACCTTTACCTCGCAACGCAGCTTTTCGAGTACGGAACTCCGGTGGTGATCGCTCTGACGATGATCGATGTGTTTGAAAAGCGGAAGCACGAGATCGATATCGGCAAGCTTTCGGCGAATTTGGGTGTGCCGGTGGTTGCCGTCAACGCCAAGGCGGAACGGGGAAGGAACGAGCTCGCGAAAAAGGTCCTCGAAACGGCCGGGACATCCGTGAAAATACCTTACGCGCTGAACGGCGGAGGGCCGGACGGAGACAACGCTAAGATCTTCGCACGATACAATTTTATTTCAAGCGCCGTTCAGGAATCGGTCCACCATAACGACACGCGCGAACATCGTATCTCAGAAAAGATCGATAGCGTCCTGACGCACAAAGTTTTTGGCCTTGCGATCCTGATACTGGTCCTTTTAACAGTTTTTCAGGCGATCTTTTCATGGGCGACCCTACCGATGGATCTGCTCGAGCAAGGTTTCGGCTCTCTGGGCGACGGTGTTCGTAGCTTTTTACCCGAAGGAATTCTCGCCGATCTGATCGTCGATGGAATTATCGCGGGCGTCGGCGGGGTGCTCGTTTTTCTGCCTCAGATCCTGCTGCTGTTTTTATTTATTTCCGTCCTCGAAGATACCGGTTATCTCGCCAGGGCGGCGTTTCTTCTCGACAAGCTAATGAGCCGGGTCGGATTGCACGGCAAGGCGTTTCTGCCGCTTATGAGCAGCTTTGCCTGTGCTATCCCGGGCATCATGGCGACGCGAACGATCGAGAATCGACGCGATCGTTTCGCGACGATCTTGATCGCACCGTTCATGAGTTGTTCGGCTCGCCTGCCGGTCTACACATTGATGATCGGTGCATTCTTTGCCGGCCAGACGGTTTTTGGCTTCATCTCACTCGGTGCGATCCTGATGCTGGCGATGTACACGCTCGGCATCACGGTCGCGTTGATAGTCGCGTTCATACTGAAACGGACTATTCTCAAGGCACCTCCGCCGCCGTTTATCATGGAGCTTCCCCCTTATCGAATGCCGAGCCTCCGAACGGTATTCCAAAATATGCTGACCCGCGCCTGGCTCTTCGTGAAACGCGCGGGAACGGTGATACTTGCGATCTCCATCATACTTTGGGCGCTGATGTATTTTCCGAGAAGTAGTCAGCAGTCGGTAGTCAGTAGTCAGCCCGACGCTGTAGTTATCAACGATCAACGATCCACGATCGACGAACCTCACCCCGAAGGCGAACAGCTTCGCAACAGTTTTGCCGGGCGGCTTGGCCACCTGATCGAGCCCGTTATTCGGCCGCTAGGGTTCGATTGGAAGATCGGCGTCGCGCTGATCGCCAGTTTCGCGGCACGCGAAGTTCTGGTTTCGACTTTGAGCATCATCTATAATGTCGGCAAGGACGAGAACGAACAGTCTGAGACACTGATATCCGCAATTCGAAACGCGAAAGACGACAACGGCCGGATCGTCTGGACGCCGCTTACGGCGTTGACACTAATGGTCTTTTTCGTACTTGCGATGCAATGTATGTCGACAGTCGCCATCGTTAGACGCGAAACGAACTCTTGGGCGTGGACCCTGTTTATGGTTGGCTATATGACGGCTCTCGCATATTTTGCGTCGTTCGTGACATACCAGGGCGGAAAGATGTTGGGATTTGAGTGAGCAGTAGGCAGTAGGCAGTAGGCAGTAGGCAGTAGGCAGTAGGCAGTAGGCAGT
>JBDTWZ010000186.1:0-5717 GCA_040006435.1 Acidobacteriota bacterium | reverse complement strand
CATACTCCATCCGGCTCGCGATGACCATTTACACAAAACTTTTTACACCCTCAAGGAAAAGCTTTGAACCTTTACTTACCGCTTCGTGCTTCTGAATTCTTCTGCTTATTGTCAACTGCCGACTGCTTGCCGCTTAGTCCTTTTTCAGCGATCCGACCAGAATGTCGATGTCGCCCTGCGGGATCTGAAGATCCAGAACGACCTCATTCGCCCGCACCGAAAATTTCACATTCTCGATCATCCGTGCGAAAACCTGTTTGTCCGCGCCCTTCGCACCACCAAGGAACGCCTTGCCGAGCATCTGAAGTCCGGAAAGAGTTTCGTGCAAGCTTTTTGCCTGGGCATTCTGCAACGTACGCGCCGTCATGTGAAGACTCGCGACGTCGCCCGCAACGTCCGCGTTGCCGTAAACATA
The DNA here is from genome assembly GCA_040006435.1 of Acidobacteriota bacterium. GTDB lineage: Bacteria > Acidobacteriota > Blastocatellia > Pyrinomonadales > Pyrinomonadaceae > OLB17. Next base: position 5,302 of record JBDTWZ010000186.1, on the reverse strand, counting down.
CTGGATCGAATCAATATCTTTGCCTAGGTCGTCATTTTCGAGCGGCAAGAAACTCTTCATGCCCGCCGGAACTTTTGCCGCGAACGAAGTCACAGCCGTCGGACTCCGTTCGAGAAGAGCGATCAGGTCCTGACCGACTTTGGTTTTTCCGTCGAGAGTTTGTCGAACGCGAGCAGGCGTACCGAATGCGATGGTTGTCGAATCGATGGCGGTGACGGCGATAACATCATGAAACTTGTTCGCTTCGGATTTGCCCGCGATCTTAGTTGCCGAAAAAATATATATCGTCCGCTCGCCAACACGCTCTTCGGTGTACTTTCCGTTAGCCGCGGTGGCGGCACCGATCAAGGAAGCTGAGCTGACCTGTCCACGGGCGATCACAACTGGATCGACATCGTAATTCTTGTCACTTATCTTCGTCGATTTCGCACCTGCGGCGATCGAGTCGAATTGACGGATATCAATTCCGAACCTCGATTGAAACTTATCGATCTCACCCGTGATCTTAGCGAGCATTGGCTGATTGCTCGATAACAATTTCGGCAACGCCTGGCCAAAGAACCGTTTAACGTCGAAGGTAACAATGCCATCCGACGCCGGCAAGAGCGAAACCAGCTCGGTGGCATTCGATTTCTTCGCCTTTGAATCGGCGAGCGTCGAAGCGGCCAGATCTAATACCAGAACGGAGAGAGCCAAAACCACAAATATCCTAAATTTCATTGCAAAACCTCGTAAGAACTTAACTTAGCAGACATCCTAACGATAACAGATGATTTAAGGTCCGGGAATAGTTGGCTGCGTTCCACTGAAAGTGAAGGATCGGCTCGTACTGATTGCTTTTCCCTCGTCACTTGTCACTCGTCCCTTTAAGCACTTCAAACTCGAAAAAGATCTCCTTTCCCCGAAAAATGTAGCTCAGATAATGCTCCCAAAATTTGCGTGTAAAGCGAAAGCCCGCGGCGTACTGATCCAGATTTAGCATGAATTCAATTCCAATCGCCTTCCACAGCCCGAGCAGCGAGACATATGTGCTGATCGGCCGCAGACGCACGTCGGTGTAGAAGTCGAAGACCGCGCGCTCCGGCATAAAGGTATTGAAGGTATACGAATTGATGTGATTGCGATGCGTCGGGTCGTTCGCCCAATCGGGGTTCGTGTAATGCGGCGTGATCAATTTTATCCGGCCGCCCGTCCTGGTAATGCGGTAGAGCTCGCTGATGAACGCCATCAGATCAGGCACGTGCTCAACGACGTGGTTAGAAACGACCAGATCGAATTCGTTATCGGGAAACGGGTAGGGAAGTGTGCCCAGATCGTGGATCACGTCGGCCGCTGTTTTCGGATTATTGTCGAGCCCGATAGCGCCCGGGGTTTTATTCGCGCCGCATCCGACGTCGAGTATTTTCATTTAAGTTGATAATTGACAGTTGATAATTGATAGTTGGAACTTCTGAGTCAAACCGACTACGCCTGCCAGCCTTGGAATTATCAATTATCAACTGTCAATTATCAATTCCTTTACTGCTTTGCCTTTCACTCAAGTAAAAATGCCACAACATCCGCGCGGCGACAGAGCGATACGGCTTCCAACGTTCTGCGATCGTCAAGAACTCGTCCGACGTGGGTCGAGCTTCACCGCTCAGCTTGTGCCATGCCGTGTGCAAAGCCACGTCGCCTTTCGGCATGACATCCGGCCGGAGCATCGCCATCAGCAGGTAAATGTCCGACGTCCATTCGCCGACACCCCTGAGTTTTATTAGCTCCGTTTTTACTTCCGCGTCACTTTGGTTTCTCAACCCGCCGAAGTCGATCCGGCGCTCTAATACGGCTTCAGCCAGATGGCGCGCATACGCTATTTTCTGTCGGCTGAATCCATCCTTCTTCAGTTCCGAATCGGAGGACTTCAGCAACGACTTCGGATTCACATCTTTAACTCGCCGACACAATTTATCGAAACACGCTTTAGCAGACGCCAACGAAACCTGCTGCTCGAGAATTATCTGTAGCAGCGTCTGAAATCCCTCGGCCCGGTTCCAAAGCGGCGGCGGCCCGTACCTTTCATAGACGATCCCGAGGTGCGGGCACCTTGAAGCGAGTGTCTTGCTGTGAAGTTTAAGACTTCGCGCGGTCAGCGGTTTGATCATTCGGCCGAATTATCTCATGCCCTCCTTCGTCTCTTAATTACGAAATTACGGAATTACCAAATTAACGACAGTAATTTAGTAATGGAGTAATTATTAATTTTGTAATGAGCGTCTACCAGATCGACGGAACCGTTGACTCATCGAACTCAATCGACCCGCCGTTCGGCAGGACGTGAATGATCCGTTCGATACCTTTCGCACGAAGCATCGGCGCAAGCATCGCCACGCGGTGGCAATTTGCTCGCGGAATCTTATGCTGTGATAGTGGTTTCGATTCCGAACACATGACCACAGTGGTCACTTCTGACGCTATCTCGACGATGCGATCCACCCCACGTGCGAGGTCATCGGGATTCGGTTTAACCTTCCCGCCCGTCTCCGGAAGATGTTCGTAGCCGACACCTTTATCACGCAGCAATTCCGCCAGCACCAGGCCGTTGAACTGCGGCCAGCGCGAGCGCGCGACACTCCTCACGTCGCAGAGAAACTCTATGCGGAATTTTTGAAGAAGTTCCAGAAAGTCTACAAATGCATGCCGGCCGTGGCCGATGGTATAAATACGAGTCGATGCTTTAGACATACGAAAAGGCGACCGAGAAAATATACCCGGTCGCTCGTCTACCTCTTCCGTAGTTTACACGCTCTGTGGAACGAACGCAGATGGGCGTCGGTATAACGGTGCTATTCAAGGGACATACGCATTCGGTATCGGCCGATCGCCATTCGCACCGAACTGCACGATCTGCGTTCCGGCGGTCGTCCGACCGATGAACCAGGTCGCATTCGATGGACGGAACACTGTCGCGTCGAACTTGCCGTCACCGTCGTAGTCGCCGGGAGAAGGAAGGTCTCCATTCGTTCCGAACGGGAATCCATAGAACGACGAGTCTTCACTTCGGACAATGAACCATTGGCCGGTCGCGGGACGCCAGATCGCGACATCCGTCTTGCCATCGCCGGTATAGTCGCCTTGCACTACCTTGTCGCCGGTGTTCCCAAACTGCATTGCCAAGAGCCCCGCTGTACTTCTCTGTATCCACCACTCGCGCGGGCCGGGACGGAAGATCCCGATATCAGCTTTTCCGTCTCCGTCGTAATCCGCGACCACTGGTTGGTCGCCCGTCACTCCAAATTGCAGAATGCGAGTCGGTGCTCCGGATGATTGCGAGATGTACCACGTCGAAGTCGAAGGACGGAAGACCGCAGCATCGGCCTTCCCGTCGGCGTCGTAGTCGGCCGGAACCGGTACGTCACCGTTAGTTCCGAACGGGAAAGCAAAGAAAGAAAAGTCTTCGCTTCGCAGGACGTACCATTTTCCATCGGCGGGCCTCCAGAAGGCGATATCGGTCTTCCCGTCACCGGTGTAATCAGCTGCCGCGACCTTGTCTGTCGAGGCACCAAACTGCAGGGCGAAAGTCACACCGGTCGAGCTGCGGTTGATCCACCACTCGGCCGCACCAAGAGGACGGAAGATGCCGATGTCGGTCTTACCATCGCCGTCAAAATCGAACGGAGATTTAGCGGTGCACGCCCCTAAACGAATGGATAAGTATGTAGAACTTCGGTTAGCTGTCGCGAAATCCTGCCGACCGTCATTATTAAAATCACCTATCACGAACTTCACCGGGTTCGGCCCGACAGCTACACTACCGGTGCCGCTAAAGCCGCCGGAGCCGTTGCCGTAGCGGACCGAAACCGTGTTTGAGTCAAAATCGGCGGTGAGAATGTCCTGTTTGCCGTCGTTATTGAGATCTCCTATTGATAGCCTGACGGGGCGGTTCCCCACGGCTGCGGTGGTAAGCGCGTTAAAGCCTCCCGATCCGTTTCCCGAGCGTAGAGATACCGTCCCGGCGCCGATTGCATTCGTAACGGCGAGATCCGGTTTATTGTCGAGGTTAAAATCTCCTATGGCTACACTGTTAGGCTCGCTACCAAAGGGCAAATTGCTGGTTTCCGCAAAGAGTCCCGTTCCGTCTCCCAAACGGATAGAGACCGTGCCCTGGCCGGAACAAGCGGAGGCGAAATCCTGGAAGCCATCGCTATTGAAATCCCCGAGAGCGACTTGGCTGCCATACGGATCAACGTTAACGGCGGTAGTTCCGCCAAATCCCCCCGCCCCATTTCCCATTCGAATAATTACCTTGTTATCGGAGGGTATGCTTGCGGCAATGTCCTGCCACCCGTCATTGTTAAAGTCTCCGACCGTCACGCCGTACACACTCAAGCCGTAGGGGATTTCGGTCGTACCGGTAAAGCCGCCCAGGCCGTCTCCCAAGCGGATGGACACCGAACCGGGCCCAACTGCCGGCTGCGGAGCGTTGATGGCGGCGGCAAGATCCTGGTTCCCATCGTTATTAAAATCTCCGATCGCAACGCTGTTCGAATTGCCCAGGACAGGGACTGTGGTAGTGCCACCAAAGCCGCCGGACCCGCTTCCCAACCGTATTGATACGGCGTCTGCGTTGTGATTCGCAGATACGAGATCCTGCTTGCCGTCATTGTTGAAATCCCCAACCGCGACATCTGCTGGCTGGCCGCCGACGCCCACATCGAGTGCACTGGCGAATGTAACGATCCCGTTACATGCCGTTCCATTGCCGACGGTGAGGTTAAATGTTCTTGTGATACTGCCGCTGTTAAAAGCCTTTACCGTTACGGTGTATGTTCCCGCCGGATGAGCGTTAGTAACGCGCACCACGCCGGTCGTCGTATTGGCAACAAAGGTTCCTTTGAAATTGCTGTTCGTGGATACATTGATACTTGCGGCGAGCGGCGCCGCATCGGGAATGACGCTCGTGTTGGCACCTATCGTAACTACGGTCGTCGGATAGTTCCCGAGGGTGGGCGCCGGCGGCATCAGATCTGCCGCGCTACTGTTCGATTCGACCTGCGGATTCTCCTCGTTTTCTTTACCTTGCATCTGTGCCGTGTTTTGCCACACGAGCAGACTCGCCAAACTAAAGAGCGCAACGATGGGCAGTAAATAAGACAATCGGCGACTGTTGGGTTTGATTGACCGCATAAAAGTTTTAGTGTCTTTCATTTTAGGTATCCCTCTAAAATTTGCCTTTCAACTCTATCAGCTGTTGTGCTAAAATTCGGGTCAATAAGACTCGGAAAAATCATAGTTTTAAACTTTGGTTAGAATCTCTAAGACG
>JBDTWZ010000185.1:0-5804 GCA_040006435.1 Acidobacteriota bacterium | reverse complement strand
GGAACCAATAGACGCGAAGTCCTGCGGCTGCTTCGACTCGAGGACAAGATGCACCACAAACCTCTCGAGCTGTCGGGCGGCGAGCAGCAGCGGGTCGCACTTGCTCGGGCGGTAATTAACAGTCCGGCAATCATTCTCGCCGACGAACCGACCGGGAACCTCGATACCGAGAACTCGAAGATCGTTCTGGACATGTTTCGCGAGTTGAATGAGAAGTACAACCAGACGATCATCATGATCACGCATAACCCCGAGGCCGCCGCCGTATGCTCCCGAATAATCCGGATGCGTGACGGCTTGGTGGAAGATTAGGCAGACTGCGGGTGGCAGGGTGTAATTTAAGAATCGACCGCCGTCCGTCAACTGCCGACCGCGAACAGCAAACTTCGATGGACCGACTCAAACGAATTATTCTCTGGAGCTATAGCCGCGAAACCTCGGTTTACGTCATCTTTTGCCTTCTAATTGTCGCCTTCATCTTCTTAACCCCAAAAGAATGGTTCAATCGAAAGGATTCGTTTGCAACGCAGACGTCGCGCTTGATCGTCAAACAAGCTGATTTCTCTCCGGAAAAGGCGGTTCTTGAACAGCGTGTAAGGACGCTATCGGGCAATCCGCGGGCCGAGATCGTCGAGTGGCGAAAACGAGAAACGTCGGATGGTGAGACGGTTTACGAGATTGATATTCGGTAGATTTTGGATACTATATTAGGCTCAAAGTAGAAGTCAGGTCGTCAGTCCCTGACTTTTTTGCTAACGAGTAAGGTTTTTTATGAATAAAGTTTTTAGATTAATACTTCCCGCGATCGCAATCATATTTCTTCTGAGTGCTGCTTCCACAGCGTCAGCTCAGTCTGGCGTTTTGAGGGAGATCCTTAAGCGAATGGATGATAATAATAAATCCCTTACCAGTCTTAAGAGCAGCCTTAAGATGAACAAGGTGAATACACAACTCGGTGAGAATGATCTTACCGAGGGTAATCTCAGCCTTATACCGGGACGGTCGGACAAGCAGATATTCCTTCGAATCGACTGGACAAAGCCGGTTCTCGAGCACCTCGCCATCGCAAATGGCAAGTACGTGATGTATAAACCCATAGCCAACCAGGCCATCGTAGGAAGTGTCGATAGCGCGAAGGGTAAGTCAAAATCGGGCGGCATACTTGCGTTTATGACAATGAGCAAAGCTCAGTTGAGCGAGAATTACGACGTAAAGTATTCTGGCGAGGAAAAGGTGAACACCGGCGTCAATACTTTCCATCTTGTACTGACTCCAAAGAAACCGGACAGCTACAAGTCAGCCGATCTATGGGTGGACTCAAACGGGATGCCGGTTCAGGTGAAGATCGTCGAGAAGAATAATGACACGACGACGTTACTGCTTTCGAACATTCAGAGAAACGTAACCATTAAGGCGAACGTCTTCAAGATCTCTCCAAAAAAGGGAACTGCGATCGTGCAGGGATAATTGAGAACGAGATCTTACGTGACCAGGGCTTCGGTTGCGCCGAAGCCTTTTGTCTTGGTTGAAAAGGATAGTGTCAGCTCCTATAATTACAGATTCGGTTAGCGGTCCATTTTTGATCCATGCCCAAAGCAAGCAGTTTCAGCAGATTTACGCGAGGTGTCCGACATACGGTTCGGGCGTTCGCGTCGACAAAGCATCCCGTGCTTGTCCACATTGTGCCTATGCGGAGGTGCAATTTGTCCTGTACGTACTGCAATGAATACGACAAGACAAGCGATCCGGTCCCAATTGACGTGATGCTCGAACGGATCGACAAGCTTGCAGAATTTGGATCATCAGTGATCACGATCTCAGGCGGCGAACCGATGATGCACCCGGAGATCTATGAGATCATTGCGCGGATCCGGCATCACGGGATGATCGCCGGGCTGATCTCTAATGGCTATTATTTCCAGCCGGAAAAAGTAAAGAAGCTGAATGAAGCGGGATTGGATTATCTCCAGATCTCGATCGACAATGTCACACCCGATGACGTTTCGAAGAAGAGCCTCAAAGTTCTCGATTCAAAGCTCGTCAATCTTCGTGACTACGCAAAGTTCAAGATCAACATCAACTCAGTTGTTGGCGGCGGTGTGGCTAATCCGGATGAGGCATTGATAATCGCCAGCCGGGCCCGTGAGCTCGGCTTTTCATCGACGGTCGGTGTCATTCACGATGAGATGGGATTGAATAAAGGATTGACGGATCGCGAAAAGGAAGTTTACAAAGAGATCAAATCGAAGGGTACGCGATCATACGCACGTTGGAACTGGTTTCAGGACCAGCTTGTCGACGGCGGCGAATATGAGTGGCGGTGTCGTGCGGGTGCCAGATATCTCTACATCGACGAGAACGGCATTGTCAGCTGGTGTTCGCAACAACGCGGAACGCCTGGGATCCCACTTCTTGAATATACCCATGCCGATATGAAGCGCGAGTACATAACCGAGAAATGGTGTGCTCCGACATGCACGATCCAGTGCGTCCACCAGGTTGGCCATCTCGACTCATGGCGCGATCCGCAGATCTCACTCTCCGATTACAACAATCGAAAAGGATTGAAGAAAGAAACTGTCGCCCAGGTCCTCGGGGCCGAGTAGAGATAGTATTTCAGAGTTGCCTTAGGCTGGAATAAAAACACGCATCACGAGAATCTAGAATCATGACTGAAGCGAAACTTTTCGTTCCGTTGATCCTCGGAACTTCTCGCAAGAACCGCGAGAGCGAAAATGTCGCTCGATGGGTTTTCGGCAAGATGCAGGATCGTGACGATATTGAGACACAGTTCTTTGACGTCTGCGATTTTGAGATTCCACGCGGCGAATACGGGACCGAGATCGGCCATCTCTTTCCCGAATGGCGCGACGCGATCATAAAAGCGGACGGACTGGTCATTGTTACCCCCGAATACAATCACGGCTATCCCGGCAGCCTTAAGTCCGTCCTTGATCTGCTGCTCAAAGAATACATTCACAAAGCCGTCGCGTTCGTCGGTGTTTCCGCGGGCCCGTGGGGCGGGACGCGCGTGATCGAGGCAAGCGTACCTATGGTTCGCGAGCTCGGCCTTGCCGTCACGTTTTCCGACCTCAATTTCCCGGCCGTCAAAAGCAAGTTCGATGAAAAGGGAAACTTGCTGGACGAAGCTTACGAACCGCGCGTTACGGGTTTTCTCGATGAATTAGTTTGGATGGCCCGTACCCTGAGTTGGGGCCGTCAGAATGTCCCTTCAAAGTTTCATACCTAGTTTCGGATTCAACGATTGTCACTTCTGCCCCGAGCGTCTAACCTATCGGAATGGCTGAACACATGCACGGCTTTGGGCAACATCGCGAACGGCACCGCACGGACCGTATCGGCTGGCTTCGGGCCGCGGTGCTGGGAGCGAACGACGGAATTGTTTCGACCGCCAGTTTGATCGTCGGCGTCGCAGCGGCTGCGAGTGGCAAGCCGGCGGTTCTGATTGCCGGGCTCGCGGGTCTCGTTGCCGGAGCGATGTCGATGGCCGCGGGCGAATATGTTTCCGTACACTCTCAGGCCGATACCGAGAAGGCCGACCTCGCCAAGGAGAAGCGCGAGCTGGCCGCCGATCACGAAGGAGAGAGCATGGAGCTCGCAGGTATCTATGTCGAGCGCGGCCTGGATCCAAAACTCGCACGTGAAGTCGCGGATCAGCTAATGGCCCATGACGCCCTCGGTGCGCATGCACGCGACGAGTTGGGTATCACGATCGAGGGCTCGGCCCGCCCGATGCAGGCGGCGGTCTTTTCCGCCGTGAGCTTCGCACTCGGCGCCGGGATCCCGCTCGCCGCCGCGGTGGTTATTCCTTATAGGATGATCGTTCCGACAGTGATGATCCTGTCCCTGATACTGTTGGCGTTTCTTGGCGGCCTTGCGGCCCGGGCGGGCGGAGCGTCGATAGTTGTCGGTGCAGTCAGGGTGACTTTTTGGGGCCTGATCGCAATGATCGTCACCTCTCTGGTCGGATATCTCGTTGGGGCGACGGTGTGAAAATTTCGTAATTGAGATCAGCGCCGCGGGATGTCCTTGCCGATCGTCCAGACGACAACGGAACTGGACAGCCCATGCCCCGACAAACGTCCCGCCATCATGATCAGCGTCTCTCCGGGATCCACGACACCAGCTTCAAGCAATGTTTCTTCCCCGACTTTCAAAAGCTCGGCGGTCGCATCGGCACCGCCGCCTGCCAGATCCATCAGCGTCCCGTCTCCAATAGATTCCATCGGATCAGCTACAGTGCGAACGGCTCGGTGATACATCGGCTGGACTCCCCAAATAAGGGCCAACTGATTGCAAGCGTCGAGCGACGTCGTTAGCCCGAACGTTTGTAAGCCGGATCGGATACTCGACAATCGCCGAGCCATCAATCCGGATTCGGTAAAGACGGCAACCTTTTCCGTCATTACTTCTTTTGCCGCATATGCCGCCGCCTTGCAGAGAGCCTGGCTCGTGCGGCCCGACGGAGGTTGTCCGAATTTGACGGGCTTTCGTAATTCACCCGGCTTTACCGTTTCGGCAGCGTCGATTATCCGGGCCATCGTCTGAACAGTTTCCAACGGATAACTTCCCGATGCGGTTTCTGCCGAAAGCATCACCGCGTCCGAGCCGTCCCAGACCGCGTTCGCAACATCAGAAGCCTCGGCGCGTGTCGGGTGCGGGCTATCGATCATCGACTGAAGCATCTGCGTCGCCGTGATGACAAACTTGTCGTTCGCCACGGCTTTTTCGATGATGCGTTTCTGATAGACGGGCACGTGCTCGACGCTTGTTTCGACCCCAAGGTCGCCGCGAGCGACCATTACTCCGTCCGTCTCCGCGATGATCGCGTCAAGATTCTCGATGGCCTCCGCCTTTTCGATCTTTGCGACGAGCAGCGCACGGCCTCGCTTTCGCGTGTTCAGTTTCTTGATGCGGTCCTTTACTTCACGGCAATCCTCGGCCCGGCGAACGAAGGAAAGCGCAATGTAATCGACATTATTTGCCATCGCCCAAACCAGGTCGACTTCGTCTTTTTCCGTCAGGGACGGGATCGGCAGGGAAGTGTTGGGAAGGTTTATTCCTTTCCGCTCGTTCAGCCAGCCGCCGACTGCGACCTGGCAAAGAATGTCGGTCGCGGTCGTTGATTCGACGATCAGCGCGATTGCTCCGTCGTCGATCAGGATCCGTGTTCCAGGCTCGACCGCTTCAGGAAGGCCGGCGAAATTCGTCGACACTTCGCGATCGCTGCCTTCGACGTCACGCGTGGTGATCGTGAACTTAGCTTTTGCCTTCAATTCCACCGCCGTGCCGTTCTTTAGCGTCCGCGTACGGATCTTCGGACCGGAAAGATCGACGAGTATCGCCAAAGGCTTTCCGAGATTTGCGGCCGCCGCACGCGCGTTTTTGATCGCCGCGGAGTGTTCGGCCTCGGTTCCATGCGACATGTTGATTCGCACAGCGTTTACACCGGCCGTGATCATTGATTCGATCACCGACTGTGTATCGGTTGCCGGTCCGAGGGTAGCCAGGATTTTCGCTTTTCTCATCTAAAGGAAATTTTATCTCACGCTCTGCACGGAAAGAAACCGGGTCAATTTGCCAGGTCGCGAGACTTACGCAAATAATTCTGCACCGCCGCGACGTAAGTCGAATGCGACCACGTGAGCGGCGAAACGGAGACGTGCTGGCCGGTCGCCGGATCCATCTGTTCCGACAATACACCCGACGGAAGCGCCTGATGGGCGACCTGGTTCAGGATCGCCAACGCCTTTTCCAGATCGGATGGTGTCCGGGCGGTACTT
>JBDTWZ010000184.1:0-5928 GCA_040006435.1 Acidobacteriota bacterium | reverse complement strand
GAGTTCACTTAAATCCTTTGGACGCTCTTCGCGGCTCCGCCGCCCGATGAGCGGAAAGGCTCTGCCTTTCCGGCCCACTCACCCTAAATCCTGGGAGGCTACGCCTCCAAAAATTCAGAACAATTTATGATTTTCGCACCGCCCTAGGCATAGAATCTTCGAAGTGCGAATTTCAATAGATACTCCCGTCTATTTTTTCACTTCAGTCGCGCATAAGCGATTGCCAATTTTCCAAACGGACAAGCTTAAACAGATCGCCTGTAATGCGTTCGATGAAGCCCGGAGATCTGCCGGCTTTCTCATCTTTGCATACGTGATAATGCCCGACCATTGCCACATTCTCACGGACAGTAGCCGAGATCCTTCGGAGACCCTACGATTTCTGAATGGAATCTCGGCGAAGAGGATCCTTGATCATCTGAAAGCAAATGCGATCTCCTCCCTTGAGAAACTGAAGATGTTCGAAAAGAAGCGCGGCTATAAGTATTCAGTTTGGGAACATCATTCGGATACGTTCCGGGTAACGAGCGAATCGACATTCATGCAGAAGGTGAACTACATACATCAGAATCCGGTCAAGGCTGGTTTGGTCGAGCATCCGGATGAATATCGCTATTCAAGTTCGCGGATATGGAATCGGAGAGCGTTGGATGATGAACCGTTGAAGATCGATATTGAAAAGATTGAATGGCGTCGGTGATTTGGAGGCGTAGCCTCCTTTATTGTTGAGAACTAGCCCGGAAAGGCGGAGCCTTTCCGCTCATCGGGCGGCAGAGCCGCAGAGAACGCGTCAGGCGCCTTCAACCAGGCCTTTCACTTCAAGCTCTACGATCGACCTGATCTCGTTCAGATGCTCGGCCGAATCCGCTTCGAATCGCAGTACGAGGATCGCCTGTGTGTTCGACGCGCGGACCAATCCCCAGCCGTGTTCGAACAATATGCGCGCCCCGTCAATCGTAATGACCTCGTGCGTCGCGGCGAAATGTTTCGCGATCGCGGCGACGATCTCGAACTTGCGCTCGTCCGCGCAATCGACGCGAAGCTCGGGCGTCGAGAATGTCGGTGGAATGTCGGCGAGAAGTTCGGACAAAGGCTTGCCTGCTTTCGAGAGAATCTCGAGCACGCGCGCACCGGCGTATGTCGCGTCGTCGAATCCGTAAAACCGATCGGCGAAAAATATGTGGCCGCTCATCTCGCCGGCGAGCGCCGCATTCGTTTCTTTCATCTTCGCCTTGATCAGCGAATGGCCGGCCTTCCACATGACGGGCGTGCCGCCGTGCTTTTCAATGTCGTCGAAAAGACTTTGCGAGCATTTCACCTCGGCGATGATCGTCGCCCCGGGATTTGACTCGAGGATCGAGCGCGACAGCAATATCATCAGCTCATCACCCCAGATAATGCGCCCGGTTTCATCGATCACGCCGATGCGGTCGCCATCGCCGTCGAGTGCGATTCCGATATCGGCATTGTGCTCCCGCACCGCGCGGATCGTGTCCTGCAGATTTTCCGTCACGGTGGGGTCGGGATGATGATTTGGAAAGTTTGAATCCGGGTCAATGAAAAGTTTGATCAGCTCGACGCCGAGTGCTTCGTAAACCGGCACGGCCGTCACGCCGCCCATGCCGTTCCCGGCGTCGATAACTGCTTTTAGTTTTCTCGGAGTAAAAGACACACTCGCTACTCCCACCACCCCGTCAGCCGAAGACGGCTGCCACCCCTCCTCAGGCAGGAGGGGAGCCGGTGTTTCTGCCTGAGTCATCTCGATTCGAGAGACAATATCCCGACAGTAATCGTCGAGCACCTCGATCGATTCGACACTGCCGGTGCCCGTCGCGAAGTCGCCCTTTAGCGCGATGTCTTTGATCTCTTGTATCTGCGAGCCGAAGAGCGTCGACGTTCCAAGGCAAATCTTGAAGCCGTTATGATCGGGTGGATTGTGCGAACCGGTGATCATTACGCCGCCGTCGACGTTTTTTGTGAACACCGTGTGGTAAAGCACGGGTGTCGGAACCATTCCGATCAGCACTACGTCGCAGCCGCTATCGTTGAAACCGCGTGTCAGAAGATCACAAAATGCGGGCGAGCTTTTCCGCGCATCATAACCGATGGCAATTTTCTTCGCCCCGTTCTGCGCGAAGAACGTACCGATCGCATGGCCGAGTGTGGCGACGGTTTCATCGGTCAACTGCTCGCCGACAATGCCCCGTATATCGTATTCCCTGAAGATGTGAGTGTTCATTGAAGAAAACAGAATTCAGAATTCAGAATTCAGAATTCAGAATTCAGAATATCGGAGCGCCGTAGTGTACACAATTGCTCTTGAGAGTCTGTGCCGCTATCCGCACTTTCGATTCTAGCTCCTGACTTCTGACTTCTGAATTCTGACTTCTGAATCCTGACTTCTGGCCCTCACTTCTGAATTCTGACTCCTGACTTCTGAATTCGTCCTCTGATATACTCCCTTCTTGTCTCGCGGGCAACAATCGGTTGGCCCGGGGCATCGAAAACATGCGTCTCTTCTGAGAATTCCATCTTCATTTATGAACAGTTTTTTGCGTACTACTTTGTTTCCGATTGCTGTCGTGATCTTCGCTTTTAGCGGCACTTTGCTGGCCCAAACACCGAGGCCGACGCCGCCGCCGGACGACGATACCGGCCAGCTTAAGACGTTCGAAGTCCGTCTTCCGGTCACCGTTACGCTCAAAAAGGACCTTATTACAGGTCTCGGACGCGGCGATTTTGCGGTATTCGAAGACGGCGTGCAGCAGGAGATAACCTTTTTTACCGACCAGAAAAACAATCCGCCGGTGTATGTCGGAGTTCTCATGGACACGTCGCCGTCTACCGCAGGCAAACTGGGTTTTTCAAAAGAGGCAGCGGGCAATTTCATTCACACGGTGACGCGGCTGCGTAAAGACAAAGCGGCGTTCATGACGTTCGATAATGAGGTATTGTTGCGTCAGGATTTCACCGACAATCTCGACAAGCTTCAGAAATCAATCGACACCGTTAAGAAGGCGGGATCGCAGACGGCGCTCTACGATGCGGTGTGGCAATTTTCCGATGAGAAGCTTCGTAACGTCGCGGGCCGACGGGTGATCGTGATCATCACCGACGGCGACGATACATTCAGCCGCGCAAAACTTGAGGACGCGATCGATATCGCGCAGCGAACTGAAACAACGATCTTCGGCATCTCGACAAAGGCGGGATTTTTAGGATCGGTGCCGGGCGTCGAGGCAGGAACCGTCAAGGACAGGGGCGATAAGTATCTGACACGCCTTTGTGAAGAGACGGGCGGTCAGGCATTTTTTACCGGTGACATGCTCGCGCTTGAACGTGCGTTCAAGAAGATCTCTGAAGAGCTTCGGTCGCAGTACATCATCACCTACCGACCGGCGAATCAAAATTATGACGGTCGCGAGAGGAAGATCGAGGTTCGGTTTACCGATTCGTCGAAAACGGATAAATACAAGCTGCGCACAAAGGCCAGCTATCGGGCGATCAGGGACAGCCTGAAGTAGCATTAGGGAGTATAGATGTACAAGAAAAGCGGATTTTTTGCTTTGCTGGTGTTAGTTGGAATTGCGGTTGCCGGAATTCTCGGAAACGAGTTTGCGAACGCACAGCAATCTGAGTCGAAACCTCCCGCCGTAGCCAGCCCGACGCCGCCGATCGAAGAAGAGGACAAGGTAGAAAAGGTCGAGACGGAAACGGTCAACGTCCTCTTCACCGCCCAGGACCGGAATCGCAAATTGATCCTGACTTTGAAACCTGAAGACGTGCGTGTTCTTGAGAACGGCCAGGTACAGGCGATCTCCGCATTCTCGCGACAGGTCGACCTGCCACTGAGCCTCGCGATTCTGATCGACACAAGCATTTCGCAACAGAGGACCCTGCCCGAAGAGAAAGCTGCGGCGATCTCGTTTCTCGAGGCGGTGATCAGACCGACAAAAGATGAGGTTTCCGTTGTCTCGTTCACGGGCGAATCGACGCTCGAACAAGGAATGACGAACAATCTCTCGCGGCTTCGCCGTGCGATCGAGCGGGTCGAGTTCGTTCCGCCTTCCGGATATATCGGTAGCGGTGTCGTGGTCAATAGCGGCCGAGTACCCGGGACGCCGCCCATCTCCGGCACCAATCAGCAGATCCAGGGTTCGACGGCGATCTGGGATTCGATCTGGATAACATCGTCCGACGTTCTCGGGCCGGCGCCAGAAAGGACGAGACGAGCGATAATTCTCCTGTCCGACGGCTACGATACGTTCAGCAAAAAGAAATTAGACGAGGCCGTGCAAGCCGCGCAGCGGGCCGAGGCGGTCGTCTACTCGATCGGCATCGGCGACAATTTCTACGATGGCGTCGACCAAGGATCGCTGAAGAAGATCTCGGAACGCACCGGCGGCCGCGCATATTTTCCGCGCGACGAGAACGAGCTGCGTCAGGCGTTCAAGCAGATCCAGGAGGAGATGCGTTCGCAATATCTGATCGCCTACGAACCGAGCAACCGGGCTCTCGACGGTTCATATAGAAAGATTGAAATTCAGATAGTTAATTCCGAGTTGGAAAAACAAAAAGTCCGGGTCTCGCATCGTCAGGGATATTTTGCGAAGACGGCTGGGAAGAAGTAGTCGGTGGTCAGTGGTCAGTGGTCAGCTTAGAATCGGCTAGTAACCCGGTCTACTTACAATTCACGATTCACCATTCACCATTCACGATTCAGTACGGTAGGATCTCGATCTTTCGCAGTTGTCCATCCTTGATCCTGATGATCCAGATAGCACCGTACTCGGCATCATCAAGATTCTTGAACAGCTCCTTCTTACCGATCAGATTCGCAAGGCCGGGTATCGTGTTGCTGTGCCCCACGACCACAAATCGCTTCGTCTTGCTCTTCGTGATCGCATCGATCAGTTCCGCCGGTTTCTTCGCGTCGTAGATCTCAACCTTCAGCTTTCGCCTCTCCGCCATCGGCGCGGCCGTCTCGCGCGTTCGCTTGAAATCTGTCGAGTAGATCGCACCCGGTCTGTATTTCTTGACGATCTTCGCGAGCCGTTCCGCACGCTTCCTTCCTTCCGCCGTCAACACCGGATCGTTTGGGTCCGCGGTCCCGGAAATATCCTTCTCCGTGTGACGGACCAGGACGATCGTCTTTTTGCCTTGGGCAAGAACGGCGGCGTGAAAGTTCAAAACTAGTACGGCAAGAATGAGAAGGGTGCGGATTATCATGCTTCCAGAATCGTAAAATATCTTCGAATTGTCTATTTGAAACCTTCCCTCTAGACTAGGTTGCTTCTTCTCAACCTAGTCGATTTATGATAGGTTGATAGCGCTCAAGTTTTCCGGCACCGCATCCAGCTTTTTTGCTCTACTTGCGCATTGATTCGGGTCGCGATAAATCGAGCACGTCGGTAAATTTCGAACACATAAACCAAGGAGAAAAAAGATGAGACTTAGAAAATTGTTCTTGACCGGATTTTCTGTATTCGTCCTTTCTGTCGGCGTTGCGTCATACGCTTCCCTGAGTGCAGACACGGCGACTGAGTGCGAGGTCGCTTCGTCAACTTGCGGCAAATGTGGCGACGGTTACTGCAATCCTCGGTGTGGTGAGAACGCTATCACCTGCCCAAGGGATTGTGCGGGTTCGCCCGACACAGCAAAATAGCTCTCCGTTACGTCATTTACTGGGCCTGCGCCGTTACGCGGCTGCCGGCCCTTAGTTTTGAGTTGCTCGTCCGTCCCGAAACCCTTTCAAACAAACATCTTTCCCGGATTCAAAATTCCGTTCGGGTCGAAGACCTTCTTTATCCCCTTCATGATCTCAAGCGTCGCCACGTCGACCGCGTAATGCAAGTATTGTGATTTCACGTAGCCGATGCCGTGCTCGCCCGAGATCGTGCCGCCGAGATCGACCGAAAGCTGAAACGT
>JBDTWZ010000183.1:0-5984 GCA_040006435.1 Acidobacteriota bacterium | reverse complement strand
GGTTTGTGGGATCGCTTCCCTTAGTGCTGTCCCATGTTTTCATCGAGGTCGGCAACGCTCGCCCCGCCGTCGTGCAATACTGCGGACACTCATCGTAAACCATCTCGCTCCGCGAGACGATATTGCCGGAACTGTCCTTGATCGCGGCAACCGATGGAAGACCGAGGATATTGGCATTGCGATAGGTCGTGTCATTAAGATACGAGGTCTCGCTGTACTTCGCGAGATTGCCGAGCGGGATCTGCGCAATGACGCCCGTTTGCGCGGTTTGATTGTCGAGGACAACGTAGTGATATGTCGAGCCTAAAGTCTGATCCACGCCGGTCGTGAACTCGTTAGTTGTGTCGTAGTCAAAGGTCGTTGTCTGAGCCAAAGCAGGTCCCGTGCCCTCGAAGACGATGCTTACGGTTCTCACCGGTCGGGGACTTCTGCCGGCTGCGATTTCGGTCGTGTGTTGGTTGGCCAAGCACGTGAACGTAACTGAAAAATTGTTGGAAGACTGTGCGTACTCCGTAAGCTCTCGTCTGAGCAGACTGCCGCCCAAGCCATCGGGAGAAGATGAAAAGAAACGCCGCTGCAATACCATCCCGACTCGTGAATCAACGAAACCGAACACGGTCTGTTCTTCGGGATTCGGATCGCGCCACGTATCTATCTCGCTACGCGTTCGATCCGGGGCAATGATTGTCATTCTCTTTCCGAGTGCTCCGGGACCGCCAGGCCAGCGTGTTTCGATATATTGCCATTCCAGAAGGTCGTTTCCCGTGCCGTCTATGCTTAGGCGCCGGGTCTTTACTTTTCTCTTTGCCTGATCGTACGGTCTGTTGTATGGAACCTCGTTTCCCTGGGCATCGAATCCCGCGATTTCCATCGGCGCCGTCTCGTACTCATACCTTTCGTACGCGTTAGTTGGGTAAATCACTTTGTCGAGCTCGGCATACTCGTTGTAGCTGAACTTGTACGATGTCCCGTCCGGCAATACGATCTCAGCGAGAACAACCGGATCGAACAAGAATCCACCCGTTTGCCCTCTGCCAACAACGATCGTTGGCAGGTAGGTTGACTGGTTTAGGCCATTGTCATTGCTATAGCTAAAGCCCGCATGGAAGAAGCTGTTGTTGGGGTCGTTCGGCTGCGGCTGCGGCATGTTTGCAGAGCTCGGCGCCGCATTCGGATTCGGCAAATAGTAGTTTGCAACGTATCGCAACGCGGGCGTTCCGCTTGGCCCGGCCGTTCGCGAGTCAGTGAGCCTTCGCCATTTGAAGGTATAGGTCTGAAGCCCGCCGTTGACTCCGGCGAGTCCGGGAAGCGAATAGGGAAAGTCGCCGACGGTAGGAGTTGCCGGCAGAGGGTTCGCAATTACGCGACCGATCGTGTCCGTCCACTGCCTGCTGCTTTCATTGTAAGTGAGCGTATTCCCATGCCTGTCGATGATCTGAGAAATCGGATGGCTCAGGACGTAACGCGTTCCGTCCGGCATGTAGATCGTCCCTGTATCGGACGTACCGTTAGCCTCGAAACGCATCCGCGAACCATCGACCGCATAGAATGTGCCGGTCATATCCACTGCGGCGATCTCCGGAGAATCGCTCTTTCTCAATTCGTGCGTCGAACCGTCCGGCATGTGAATGAAAATCTTTTTTATTCGGTATACATTACATCTGCCGCCGGGCTGGCCTTTGTAATTGTAAACATCGTGCTGTTTGGGGAATTCGATCACCGGCAAGTCAAGACCGCTCTTCCATCCCGAAGTCGAGTTCTTGGCAAAGATCGCCTCGACGACGCTCTGGCCGGTGCCCCCGGGGTAAACTTTGCCCAAGTACTCAATGTTCCAAACAGTCGATGAGTACGACAGCGATACCGGAAGGTCGAGCCCTCGACCCTTGTAGTTACCAAGCGGCACGTTAACGGACACCGTCGCGCTATCGCTCACCTGCCCCTGAGTGAACCGTATATTATCCTCAGACTGAGCGAAGATATCGGTCGTCAACAGCAGCAGAAACAAAAGCGAGATCAGCCCATACGGGATAGTTTCTATACGCGGCATCAGACGATTGAGGTACGCAACAAATGTGGTGGTGGTGGTTCTCATCGCTACCTCCTGTAAAAAGCCGGTACGGGAATATCGCTAGGGATGCCCCACTGGACTTGTCTGAGTGAATTTCCGCTCGCCGATTGGCGGATGTACCAGTTGCCGTTCGAATTTCGCCACGTTGCAATATCCGTTTTGCCATCGCCGTCGTAGTCGTTTTGAACCGGAGTGTCGCCAGAGTTGCCCCACTGGACTGTGACCGTCTGGTTGTTCGAGCTTTGGCGAATGTACCAGTTTGTGGATGTCGAGTTGAACACCGCGTAGTCAGCCTTGCCGTCGCCATCGAAATCCGAGCTGACGACTTTGTTTCCGCTTTGAGCTAGGACGAGAGTTTGGAGCGAACCGTTCGAACTGTTAAGTGAATAAAACGTCTGCGTCGAACTCCGCCAGACGGCGATGTCCGCTCGGCCGTCTCCGTCGTAATCCGCCGGCGCGATCGTGTCCGTCGATAGGCCGAACTGTGAACTTACTGTTTGGCTGTTAGAGCTTTGATTGATATACCAAGTGCCGTTCGAAGGACGGAAAAGAGCAGGATCTGTCTTGCCGTCTCCATCGAAGTCGGCCTGAGCAGGAACGTCACCGGTTTCTCCGAAAGGATATTGTCTGGTCGTTGAGCTACTGCTATCAATGAAATACCAGGTAGCGGTCGAATTCCGGAACACCGCGAAGTCGGTCTTTCCATCACCGTCATAATCGCCTTCGACCGGATCGTCGCCAGATGCTCCCCAGTTTTGCGTAACTTGTTGAGACCATTGGCTGGCCATCACCCACCATCCGCCGCTAGACGGACGCCAAATGGCTAGATCCGCAGGCGGTGCTTCCTGAGCATTTGCGTCGACAACCGTGAGAAGCCGCGAGCCGGCATGCAAATATTCACGGCTGAGTTGCGGTGTCGGTGTCGGCAACGGGGCGAACCACCCCGCCGATGAAGCATCGGCACCCCTCCTCAAACCAGGAGGGGAGCTTTTCGATCCGAACCATCCCGTTCTCACTCGGGTGAACGGATCGGTCGATGGAAGCCACCCATTTTTCGCAAAGACTCCGAGAGTCAACAGCAGCACCAGGGCTGTTCCGCTTACTGCCCACAAGGTCGTTCTGCTGCGTGCGGCAATAGTCAAAGGTTGGGATTCCGGGTCGGACCCGGACAACACGCGTCGGTCACCTCTTCGTTTGAACATACATCTCCGTTGCGGCGATCAGTTGCTTGTGGAATATCTTCGATTGACTGAGGAAGTTGTAAACACTTCTGAGGAGGGAAACTTTTTGGGAGTTTCGAAAGGCAGGCCGATCTTTACCTCGCAGCCAATCAAAAAGCTTAGGCGATTCCATCGCCCGCGAGCCTTTGCCCCGGCTTTTTTCGTTTATCGATGCTTATAAAGCAGGATGCTTCGTTTTCACTTCGAAGCGCTATCGATACATTTGCTGCCGCTGTGGTTGCAGAAAGAATTCCGTTCTTTATCGAATGTGCACAAACGCTGAGCAGAAGCCCCACCGTCCAGTTTCGAAACTCCATAGACGTTCTTGTTCGCCGAGGATCGCCAAGAGTTTTACGCCGGCTGAACCTCAAATTATTTGAAGGGCGCCTCGCCATCGAATCTTCACGTATCGTCACACATCTGAAACCGAGACCGGCGTTGGCCGTATAATGTAAACTATGGATCTGCAGTCTTCTACCCGGATTCTCAAAGACATACTCGAGGTATCAATAATGCAAAGATCGTTTGTTCTGGTATTCATTTTCACGATGGCATTTTCCGTATTGCCCGCGGACGTTTCCGCAACAACGTCCGACGCGGCGACATCGATTCGCGTCACGCCGCCGGCGCCGAAATTCACCGACGCCGAGCGACAAGCCGAGTTGGCGCGCCGACGCTCCGCGGTGGCGGCAAAGATGTCTGATAAAAGCATGCTGGTGCTTTTTAGCGCCGAGCCGAAGCTTTATGCCTTCGATGTCGATTACGTCTATCGTCAGGAAAACAATCTCTATTACCTGACCGGTCTGAAGCAGGATAATGCGACGCTCATCATCACAAAAGACGGCGGAACTGTAAAAGAGATCCTGTTTTTGCCGAAGCGAGTACCCGTTAGAGAGGCTTGGGAGGGAAAGATGTATTCGCGCGCCCAGGCGACCACGACCTCGGGCCTGACGTCGATCATCGACGCCTCGGAAGTTCCGGAATTTTTTAAGGCGGTCAGGGAAGATGGCTCCTTCGCGTCAAAGGACTCCACCGTTTCGATTTCCGGTTCGACACGCACGCTGTACTTATTGCTTCCGCGTACCGACCAGGATGAGAACGGCAAGCGCGAGTACACGCGCGAGATCAACTTCTCAAAAACCGGGTTGGAGCAGAAGATCGAAAACGCACGTCCGATCTTTGACGACCTCCGCCACATCAAATCGCCGTACGAGCTGAAGATGCTGCAGCATGCGATCGACATTACGACCGAGGCGCAGATGCGTTCGATGGCGATGGTCGGGCGGGCCAAGATGGAGTACGAAGTCCAGGCTGAGGTCGAATATACGTTCCGCCGACGCAACGCTGACTTCTGGGGTTACCCGTCGATCGTCGGATGCGGTCCGAACGCGACAACGCTTCACTACGTGGAATCGCAAGGCGAAATTCGTAAGGGCGATCTGCTGTTGATGGACGTGGGTGCAGAGTATGAACACTACACCGCCGATGTAACCCGTACCTTCCCGGTAAGCGGAAAGTTCACGAAAGAGCAGGCCGCGATCTACCGCATAGTTTACGACGCACAGGAGGCGGTCGGCCGCGCCACAAAACCCGGCGCGAGTTTTGCCGACCTGTCGCGGATCGCAAGCGGTACGATAGCCGACGGGCTGCTAAAGCTGGGTTTGATAACTAAGAAAGAGCAGGTCGGATTGTGGTTCATTCACGGCCTCGGCCACTGGCTGGGGATGAACGTCCACGACGTCGGACGATACGGAGTACCGCTAAAGGCCGGAATGGTTTTCACGAACGAGCCGGGCATTTACATCCGCGAGGACGCTCTCGACAATCTGCCTGACACGCCTGAGAACAAAGCTTTCATCCAAAACGTGCGGCCCGTCTTTGAGAAGTATAAGAACATCGGCGTGCGAATCGAGGATGATCTGCTTGTGACCGAAACAGGCGTCGAGTGGATGACGAAGGCGCTTCCGCGTAAGCTCGAGGACATTGAGGGGTTCATGGCTCGCGTCCCCAAAGGAATGGCCGGTGGCTCCCGTCGATTCGAGCCGAGCGCTTTGACGCTCGCGATGATCGGCCCGGCCGCATACTCAACGGCGAACAATGGGACGACCTGGCGTCAGGGTTATGTGCGATTGAGCTCAAACGCCGGTGCGGCTGCGGACCACTAATACCCGAGTTCCTTTTTTCTGAATAGATGATAGATTCTAGATTCGAGATGATAGATCGTATCTAGAATCTATTATCTATTTTAAAGGTCCTCTTTTAATGCTTCCTCTCGTCATCGCAAATCCCAAGTCCGCCGCCGGTGCCACACGCGAAAAATGGTCGTCGATTGCGAGCGATCTTCGCACGCACTTTGGTCCGTTCGCGGTTGCGTTCACAAAAGGACCGGGTGATGGCATCGAGCTTGCACGCCGGGCGTCAGAAAACGGTCGGACATTTATTATTGCCTGCGGCGGCGACGGAACGATCAACGAGATCGCAAACGGTATATTGCAGTCTGGCAAAGATGTCGAACTGGGTATTTTTCCTTCAGGCACCGGCGGCGACTTTCGTCGAACGATCGGGATGCCTGGCGAAACGCGCGAAGCGGCTCGGGCTCTAAAAAACGGCAAAACAAAGCTCATCGACGTCGGCAAGGTCACGTTCGTGGATCATAACGACAACCCCGCCGAGCGATTCTTCTTGAATGTCACATC
>JBDTWZ010000182.1:0-6003 GCA_040006435.1 Acidobacteriota bacterium | reverse complement strand
TTGCGATCGATCTGCTCGAATTCGAAGCCGACGTTCAGCTCTTTGACGAAACGGAAAAGGCCGGATTAGAGATCGACTGGCTCATAAACAATGCCGGCTTCGGATCGTCCGGAGATTTTGCGAACCTGGATATCGAACGAGAGCTCGAGATCATCGACTTGAATATTTCGGCGCTTGTCGCGCTTACGTATCGTTATCTTCAAAAGATGCGCGCCGCGCGGCGCGGGACGATAATTAACGTTTCGTCGGCCGCAGGATTTCAGCCGATCCCCTTCATGGCCACGTATGCCGCCAGCAAAGCGTTCGTCTCCTCGTTTTCCGAAGCGATCGCAGAAGAGAACCGTCCCTTCGGGATCGAGATCCTGGCTCTTTGTCCCGGCTCAACGAAAACAAATTTCTTCGCGGCGTCTAACATCGAACGGCCGATTCAGGTGAAAGGCCAGCAAACGGTCGAAGACGTTGTCGAAACCGCGATGAAAGCAGTAGCCCGGAAAAAGACAAAAGTCGTATCCGGCTGGGCGAATTGTCTTGGAGCGATTGCCGGAACGCTCGTACCAAATTCGATCTCCGGCCGTGTTATGGCGAAGGCACTTCGGCCAAGGTATCAGAAGAAAGACGTATGAAGTTCACCGTACTCGGCAGCGGCTCAACCGGCAACGCGGTCCTTATTTCGACCGAGACGACGAACGTTCTCATCGACGCGGGACTCAGCGCCCGCGAGATTTTCCGACGCTTGCAGATAGTTGGCATCGACTGCGACGATCTGGACGCGATCGTCATCACACACGAACATAGTGATCACATCGCGGGATTGCGTGTGCTGCTGCGCTCGGTCCGGTGTCCTGTGTACGTCTCGGGTGAAACCGAGGACGCTTATTACTGGACGCGGGCCGGCGGCCTGGACGGCGACAGCGAATCTTCAAAACGACGAACTGCCCTGAAGGATCGCACCGTGCCGATCGAGTCGAGCCGGGAATTCACGATCGGTGACATAGACTTTGAGCCTTTCAGCGTTCCACATGATGCTGTCGATAACTTCGGATTCGTCGCGAAGAACGGTGGTATAACGGTGGCGACACTAACGGATTTTGGATGCTTCACCCCTCTCATGAAGGAAAAACTCGACAGGTGCGACGCGATCGTAATCGAATCGAACCACAGCCGCGACATGCTTCGGACCTGCCCGGTTTACACATGGGACCTCAAACAGCGGATCGCGTCACGGCACGGCCATCTCTCGAACGAGGATCTCGCCGACTGGTTGACAAACGACTTTGACGGCTCGGCCGCCCAGATCGTCCTTGCTCATCTTTCGCAGCGCGCCAATGAGCCGCATCTTGCGCGGCTAACAGCCGAAACAGCACTGAGAATGCGGGCTCCTCTGTTTCAATCGCAGACTAAGATCACGATCTCAAATCACAAAGAGCCCACTGAGTGGATGTCGTTTTGACTCCACACCAGAACCGGTACGCACAAAAAAAGGATAGATGGTATATCCACCTATCCTTCTATCCGGAAGTCTCTGAACCTCGGGTATGCGGTTAGCTTACTGCACCGATGCGGTTCCGGTCACCGATCCGTTGATGGTATTGCCGTCGACGAAGTTTCCGCCCCATGTAAGAATGCTGGCCCCGGATAAGCCGGTGCCATTGACGGAAATTAAATTGCCTCCGATCCGGAGGGCCGCGCCATTTGCGGCGAGAACGCCGGTCGTGTTGTGCGTGATCTGATTGCCGGATGCAGACAATATCGACGTGGCGCCATCCGCTCGAAGACCTGTTCCATTATTGGTGACGGTCGAATCCTGTACCGAGCCCTTGGCCGCGGCACCGAAGTTAACTCCGATACCGTTAAAGGCAAACAGTGAGCTATCAACAGCGACCGTAGTCGATCCGGTTCCGGTTATAAAAGTGTTGACACCGTTGCCGACGTTATTTCTGAAACTTGAATTCAACACGACAACGTTGGATGTTCCGGACGTGGTTTCGATTGACACGCCGTGCTGGGTGAATCCCGCGCAAACTATTTCATCGAGCGTAAGCTTGACCGTTCCGCTGCCGAGGACTCTTATGCAGTTGATTCCGGTTCCCGCGCCGTGGATCGAAATCCCGCGGAGTCGAACGTCAATGCCGGCGCCGTTAACAATAACGCCGTTCGTGCCGGACCCGAGGATCGAGCCTTGCGTATCTTCGCAGTCGATCGTGATCGATTTTGTAATCGTGACCGCGCCGAAGCCGCCCGGATCGAGGCAGCTTATCTCACCGTTTGTCGCCGTCTTCGAGATGGCTCCGGCGAATGTCTTGCACGGTGCTGTGCGGCTGCACGGATTCACATCGTCACCGACGCCCGATACCCATGTGCGTGTTGCCTGAGCTTGAGCGATCGAAACGAACGCAAAAACAAAAATAAATAGAGTAAAGATCTTGAATTTTGATTTTAAAGTATTCATCTTGGGGAATCTCCTAGAGTTCTGAAAAGTTACGCTTCTTAATCTGAGTGCGGGCCAACCTGCGATCAATTCCATCCGGATCGGCTACGGAAAAATAGTCAACCCGCAAAAAACTTTAGTGTTTTGCAGGCATCTACGCCATACTGTGCAAAATTAACGCCCTTTTTGTAACCCTTGTTGTACCGCGTGAATAAGACGCTTAGGCATAATTTCTTTTGCGTAAGCGGTCGAACCTTTTTTGTATGGATAAGAGACTAGTTATTTACACCCTTTTCGTCACCGATGGCAAGCGAATTCTCTGCTTTTTGCAGGACGCCTCGGAAGGTCTTTCGGTGTAGGGGACAGGGCCCGTGGTTTCGTAGCGCCTCGAGATGGTGTTTCGTTCCGTAGCCGACATGCTCCGCGAAGCCATATTCCGGATATTCAGATTCGTATGAGCGCATAAGGTCGTCGCGGTAAGTCTTCGCCAGGATCGAAGCGGCGGCAATTGACGCGGATATTGAGTCGCCTTTAATGATGGATTTCTGAGGAACCGGTAAGCCCTTTAGGACAAGGGCGTCGATCAAGAGAAAATCGGCAGGGGGGTTGAGGTCGGCGACCGCGAGCCGCATCGCCTGTTTCGTCGCTTCAAGTATATTTATCCGATCAATATCTTCGGGACTCACGGAACCGATCGCGTACCCGATGCATATCTCTTTGAGCTCGGCGGCGATCTCATCTCGTTGCTTTGCGCTAACCTGCTTCGAGTCGTTCAAGCCCTTCGGGAGATCTTTCGAGGAATCCAGGATACAGGCACCGGCAACGACCGGCCCTGCGAGACAACCGCGGCCAACTTCGTCAATACCCGCGACGAACTTAAATCCGCTTTCCCACGCTTGTTCCTCAAAAACGAGGCCGCATCCCGTGATCTGAAAGTCGGAAAACATAGAGACGCGGCCAGGCGATTCTGTGTCGATGACAGATTCGCTTCTCTCCGCGTCTCGCATTGTTTGACTCTCCGCTGGTTATTTCGACGCCTTAGCCATCTTGTTGCGTGTGTCCTTTTCTTTGATCCGGGCAGCCTTGCCGCGAAGGTCTCGAAGATAATAAAGCTTGGCTCGACGGACCTTACCGCGACGAACGACATCGATGTGGTCGATGACGGTCGCATGAAGTGGAAAGATGCGCTCGACCCCTACGCCAAAGCTGACCTTTCGTACCGTAATGCTCTCGCGAGCCCCGCCGTGTTTGCGTGCGATGACTATGCCTTCGAAAACCTGCAGGCGTTCTTTGTTGCCTTCCTGAATTCTGACGTGAACTTTTACCGTATCGCCGGACTGGAACGCCGGGATATTTTCTCTCAATTGTGTCTTCTCGACATTATCTAAACGATTCATATTATTTTCGGCCAGAGGTCAACGGCAATTCGCTGCCGTTCACATTTCACCATTTTCTCCTTCCAATAGATCCTTTCTTTTTAACCTTGTCTTTTCCAGGGCCTTTTCGCGCCGCCAGTTTTCGATTTCGGCGTGATTGCCGTTCAAAAGCACATCCGGCACTTTCATGCCGCGGAAGTCCGCGGGACGCGTGTAATGCGGATAATCGAGCAATCCGTCCGAAAACGAATCGTTCTCCGCTGACGTATCGCTGCCTAAAGCATTGGGCAGCAGTCTAACAAGACTGTCGACCAGCACTACCGCCGCCGGTTCTCCGCCTGACAGAACATAGTCGCCGATCGAGATCTCGTTCGTGACAAGTGTTTCCGCTACACGTTCGTCAACGCCCTCGTATCGCCCGCAGATCACGACCAAGCGTTCGGTTTCGTCGGCGAGCTCCTTCGCCACGGACTGACACAACGGAGTGCCTTGCGGCGAAAGCAAAACCACCGAGGTACCGTCCGCGTAAGCGTCTCGATCCGTCGTCCCGAGTAAATTTTCAATCGCGGCAAATAACGGTTCAGGTTTTAGGACCATTCCGTCACCACCGCCAAACGGCCGGTCGTCGACCATCTTATGCTTGTCCGTCGCGAATTCGCGGATATCATGAATATTGATCTCAACGATATCAGCAAGCTTTGCCCGGCGAATTATTCCAAAATCAAAGACCTGAGCGAAGAACTCCGGGAAAATTGTAAGAACGTCTATTCGCATTGGTCTTTGGTTTTCGGTCCTTGCTCTTTGCTTGTTTCGAAGACCAAAAACCAAAGTCCAAAGACCCCTTCTAAAATTCCAGAAGTCCTTCCGGCGGATCGACCCGGATTTTCTTCCTTTCGATATCAACTTCCGTGCAGATCGACTCAGCAAACGGGATCAAATATTCCCTTGCTCCATCTTCGACGACGAGAATTTCCGTTCCACCAGTACGCATTAGCTCACGCACTGTGCCGACCATTTCGCCTCCGATCGTTTCAACTTCACATCCCGTGAGCTGCCAATCGAAGAACTCACCCTCTTCGAGTTTCGCGGTGGATGATTCGGGGATACAGATCTCGGCGCCTCTTAGCGTCTGCGCCTCTTCGACCGAAGCGAATCCGTCAAACCGGAGAACTATGCGATCTTTCTGAAACCAGAAGTCTTCAATTTTCAAATCGGCCCGCGTGCCGTCTGCGAAAACCGCGATAACATTTTCGAGGCCTTCAAACCTTTGCGGAAAATGTGTCAAAATATCGGCCGCGACCTCCCCTCGAAGTCCGCGGGGTTTTATGATCTTCGCGATCGCTACGAGTTCTTCCATCGCGAGAAAAGGTGCACTCTAGTCTTCGACCAGATCGAGGTGATACCGTTTACCGTGCTTTAATCCGCCGAAATAAAGAATGCTACGTATCGCCTTGATCGTCCGGCCTTCGCGGCCGATAAGACGGCCAAAATCGTCGGGTGCCACGCGGACACCGAATTTGACGACTTTTCCGCCGTCGGAATGCTCGGTAACCTCGACAGCATCCGCGTCGCCGACCAGGGCCTTTACGATTATTTCAACGGCTTCTTTCATTTCTTTGGGTCGATCGAGTCTTTCGAGTCTAGAGAGTCTATCGAGTCTGGACTCGTTAGACTCGACCGACTCGTTAGACTCGTTAGACTCGACAGACTTCTTTAGACTTCCGCCGTCGGCGCCGGATTATTCTTGATCAAACTCGCAACCGTTTCTGTCGGTTTAGCACCGACGCCGATCCAGTATTGAATGCGATCGTGCTTAAGGTCCACCTTAGCCGGTTCGATCATTGGATCGTACGTACCGAGGTTTTCAAGGTACTTGCCATCACGCTTCGAACGCTTTTCTTTTACTACAAGGCGGTAGAAGGGTTTGCCCTTCGCACCAATTCTCATCAAGCTTATTGCTAACATATGTTTTCTCGTGAATAGTGAATTGTAAATAGTAATAGAAACGCCCACGGTCTTTCTATTCGCGATTTACTATTTTCTCTTCTTGTGTCTCTTCTTTTTCTTCAGGCTTCTGGCTGTCGAACCGTTTGAATCGTCCGAGCCATGATCTGGAGCGCTTCCTAACATTCCATCAAGTCCCGGCATACCGCCCAATCCGCCGGCCAGACCGCCCATCATTTTTCTGCCGAGCCCGCC
>JBDTWZ010000181.1:0-6022 GCA_040006435.1 Acidobacteriota bacterium | reverse complement strand
CAATTTTTATTCTTTCGAAAGCGGAAGTAAATGGCACGGGAGAAACTGGTATGGTTTCGGGAGACAGTTTATTTGAAACGAATCCCAAGAGCAAGCACTTACCTAATGTTTGGGACGTTACGAAGCCGACTTAATCGGTTATACTTTCGCCTTGAATACGTTCGGCCTATCCTCGTCCAAGCTCACCCTGCGATGATATCGGCCCTTACTCTATTGAACAGTCGGTGATAGCGATTCGATACGAAGTGTTATGAATCTTGGGAACATTGTCGGGCAGACGCTCGATAGTAAATACAAGATCGAACGTGAGCTCGGTCGGGGCGGCATGGGGACGGTATATCTTGCGACCCATCTCGGTACTGAGCGCCCGGTCGCGGTTAAGGTCATCGCGCCACAATTCATGGAACGGCCCGAATTCGTCGAGCGCTTTCGACGCGAGGCGCGGGCTGCGGGGCGGCTTCGTCATCCTAATGTCGTCAACGTCACCGACTTCGGTTTCGCGGAAACCTCCGACGGCCGCGCGGCGTACCTCGTGATGGAGTATCTCGACGGATGTACGCTTGGAGAAATCCTTGAAGAAGAGAACAACCTTCCGGTCGGATGGACCCTCGACATTCTCGAACAGGTTTGTTCCGCGGTGCACGAAGCTCACGAGCAGGGCATCATCCATCGCGATCTCAAGCCCGACAATATCTGGCTCGAGCCAAATCAACGCGGTGGTTACACCGTCAAGGTCCTCGATTTCGGTATCGCAAAGCTCGAGGAACATCGAACCCAAGACGATGACGAAGCCCTAGACATCTCCGTCGCTCCGAATCCGACTTATAACCAGGGAAGCAAGCAAACAGTCGCCGAGCATCAAGGCGATACTACTATTAACGACAGCATTTCGCCGACGCTCATTCTTCAGTCGTCAACCATCGCACACTCTGCAGAGTCGGACCAGGCCCGGACGGCGATCCTTCCGGTCGCTTCGCCGGTCGACGATCCGGACACGATCGGGACCCGCCTGATACCGGAAAAAGGCGAGAACGGAGGCAGCGAAACTTCGACCAGTAATGAACTGACCCGTGTCGGAGCCGTCATTGGTACGCCTTTGTACATGTCGCCCGAGCAATGTCTCGGGGAACGGCTCGATGCTCGCTCGGACATCTACAGTCTTGGCGTGATCGCGTATCAGATGCTGTCGGGCAAGACGCCATTCGAAGGCGATTTCACATATGTGATGGAAGCGCACAAAGCATTGCCGGTCCCGCCGCTTCTTGCAAAAAAGGTACGCAAGAAATTGAAACGCGTTATCGGTACAGCCCTCGCGAAGAATCGTGATGATCGTCCTCAGACAGCCGAAGCATTCGCCAGTTCGCTGCGTTCCCGCTCGGAGGGGATCTTTGGGCTACTTCGCCGTGCGGGGATGATATATACCGAGCACCTTCTCAAGTTTCTTGGCATTACGACATTCCTTTTCCTGCCATTTATCCTTGCTTCACTTGCAAGGGTCGCATTTAGCGTCATTGTCGTTGTCGAGAATCCGGATGTCGAAACACCTTGGGGGTGGCAGGTAACCTTTGTACTTTTGACGGTGTTTACGTTCTTCGCCGCATTTTTCTGCGGCTATCTCACCGTCGGTACGATAACGTGGCTGGTCAATCAGATTCTTGCACTTCCGCTTCGCCCCGTCAGGATCAGGCCGGCGCTTCGGGCAACTTGGAAAAACTGGAAACGCTTGATCGGGACAGGCGTGCTTTCGACGCTGCTGACCTTTCTGGGCTACGCGCTATGTTTCATTCCAGGCGTTGCGCTGTCCATCACATTGGCGTTGGTCGCTCCTGTGGTGATGATGGAAGGACTGCGAGGGATTGCGGCGATGAAGCGGTCAAAGGCTCTCGTGACGCGCTCGCTCGGAACCACGGGCGCGGCCGTGGCCTTGCTGTTCTTTGTCCCTTTAATGATCGGAGCTACTACCGGCGTCGTGGTTGCATTGTCGGTAAAATCGCTGGCGGATGCCGGCGAAAAATTGTCGACGTCCGGAAAAAAGGATGAAGCGGGAATCGCACCGACTGCATCACAATCTCCGGCGGAGGAAGAGATACCCAAGGACGACGAAGTAGTAAAAGTTGAGCTGGGGACGGGCGGCGAGGTTCAGGTGAAGTCGTCGTCGGACCAGAAGACCCTTATTCGGCGCGTTGCGCAAGTGGCCCGCGAGAGTCTCACGACATTGCTGATGCTGCCGATCCAAATTCTTCTGACTTCGCTCTCGTCCATCATAATCGCGTTACTTTATCTTAAGACGCGGCAGGCTGGCGGTGAAAACCTCCGTGATCTGTTCCTTCAATTCGAATCGTCCGAGCAGCCGAGAAAAAAGTGGCAGGAGCGTGTCCGCGGACGCCTGATGCAGTCGGGCCGCGTTACCAGCCGTCCCTAGCGATGAAAAGTTTTCTTATATGCCTCACCTTTTCCGCGATCTTTCTGCTCGCCGTGCCTTACCACGTCGTGGCTCAGAGTGTTAGCCGCGACCTTGAAATACCGGAGGGCGGAACGGTCACGGTCATAAATCTCAGCGGCCGGGTCGAAGTCGTCGCGAAACCGGAAGCGGCGGCCGTAAGCTTCACGACGTCTTCAACAACCGCGATAGGTGAAAGTGAAATAAAGATACAAAGCGGCGGAAACGTTCGCATCGAAACGCTCCCCGCCGGAGCGAACAAGCGGATCGATCTTTCCCTAACAGTGCCCGAGCGAGTGAAGCTGAAGATTGAAACGCGCGAAGGCGAGATTCGAGTGTCGGGCGATGTCGAATCGGTCGAAGCAAAGACGGACACCGGAACCATCGCTGCTGACGTGCCCGTGGCCGATCTAAGATACGATTTCTTCTGGACCGCATCGCGTCCGAGATACTTGAGCGACATCGAGCTTAAAAGAGTTAAAGAGAGATCCGGCGGGAAGTTTCAGCTAAAAGGAAAGTACGTAGGCGACGCGGAGAGTGAGGGACGCAGCGACGCGGGGAAGGGGAGTCAGGAGACTAGAGAAGGGAGACAGGAGTCAGAACCAGGATCGATAGCCACCGGGGATTCTTCTGAGGAGGCCTCAAAAGAGACCAACAGGAAAAAGAAAGAGCGCTCCACATCGGTCGAGCTTGCGTTCACTACCGCACGCGGGATCGTGCTGCTGAACATCCCCCCGAACGAGGTCTCGAGCGATCTGCGCGAGCGTCCTTTGACAGATGCCGCAAAGGCTATAGTCCGGAGCGGCGACATCGGTTTGATGGATTCGATCCGCCGGGCTAGCCCGAAATATTTTGGCGAGTATTCGCGAACGCTGCCGCCGATGCGACGCGAGCCGACGCTCACGACTCGAGCGATGCAGGCCGATGTGCCCGGCGACACGGTCAAACAAGCCGTCGTTCGCGTGACCGACATGTACAACCGTTCAATCGCCGATCTGAAACCTTCGGACTTTACCGTCGCCGAAAATGGAGCTCCGCGCGAGATCCTCTCCGTCGGGTCACACACTGCGCCCGTCAATCTCGCTCTGCTGCTCGACGTTTCAGGCAGCGTCGAGAACTATGTCAACTTCATTCGAAAGGCCGCACGTGCATTCATCGACACCGCACGTCCCGAAGATCGCATATCGCTTATTCTTTTCAATGACGACGTAACGGTTCTCTCTGGGTTCTCGACGAATAAGGCCCACCTCTCTGAAAGCCTCGACACGTTCGACGCCGGCGGTGCGACCGGCTATTACGATGCCGTCGCCTTTACTCTCGCTGAGACTCTGCGGCCGCTCAAAGGCGAACGCACCGCGATCGTCGTCCTGACCGACGGCGACGACAACCGCTCATTCCTCTCGTTTGAATCGCTGATCGGGGCGATCGAAGAAAGCGGCGCACTGGTCTATCCCCTTTACGTGCCGTCGGCGTTGATCGCAGCGAGCGAGACCAACAATCCCGAGAAAGGGATCGACCCGCTTCGCACGCGCTATATGACTCTTTCCGCCCGCGCTGAGGGCGAAGGCGAACGGCTCGCGAAAGTTTCCGGCGGAGTTTATTATCCGATCACACAGCTTTCGCAGATCCAGAAAGCATACGACGACATCGTCATGCAGATTCGCACCGCATACACCGTTACCTTCAGATCGGCGTTCGCCGCCGATCCGGACAACCGTCCGTCACCGCGTTTGAAGATCCGCGTCGGCAAACCGAATGCGTTTGTGCAGGTGAATTCAGTCAATGTAAGCCAGAAATGATCGACTCGGGAATACGTCGAGGAAGCTGAAGATGAGGAAGCTGAAACTCCAGAGCCTACCGTCTTTCGAACTTCTTCGCGCTTTCCTGCATCATCTCGTCGAACCTCTTCCAACCCATTTTCAGACCGTAGGTTGTCCCCTTCGGGAACCACACGACCGAACCGTTCGAAACAGCGAGCGTTCCGAGGATCGAGCGATCGCGCCTTACTACAAATTCGACGTCGGCTTTGCCAAGCGATCGCTGCGGAATGTTGAATGAAACATCGTGGACTGCCATTAAGTTCTCCTTTATGTGCTGTGGTTGATATCCAGGAGCTGTCAGAGATTTCACGCGGACGTTAGCATCGCGATAACCGCGCCGCAAAATGTACCTTACCTTAAAACCCGACGAGCACAACTAATATTCACTTCGCGACGAGATCGCCGGGTGCGGGGCACGCAAGGTATGCGCGAACAAAAGAATGGCCCGAGATATCCTCGGGCCAAAGTAAGAGGAGGGGTTGCCCCCGAAAACTCACAGCATCTGCTGCCCTTCCCATCGTTCGTAAATCACCTCAAGGAGTTAGTTCGAAGCAATTGTCCTTTGCTAGTGCCGTCAGAGTATCGCAGCCACAGAACCCCCGTCTGTGCGAAACCGCACGCACAGAAAAATCTTTCTCACGTGTCATCCAAACAATCCGCAAAGACTCCTCTTTCTTGGAGGGCGATAAACCAGTTAGATTTTGAATTCTGAATGCCGACTCTGACTTCTGCCTTCTGACTTCTAACTTCTGCCTTCTGATCCGACGAAAAAAAGGCACCCGATCTTTCGATCGAGTGCCTCGGTGTGGGTGGGATGTTCCAAAATTAACGATTGAGGATCGAGCCTAAAATACTCGTCAGAATATTAGTCGAAATTCCCGACCGCGATCCGTAACGCGATGTCCGGTTGTAGCCGTCCTGGTATCCGCGCTGGAATCCCTGTTGGTAGTACTGCTGATACTGGCCGCCTTGACCGTAACCCTGGTTGCGATAGCCGTCGTTCGAATATCCCCCGCGGTTTCCGTACTGGCGAGCTCGCTGACCTTCGCGATAGCCAGCCTGATAACCTTGATTTACGGCCTGTCGGAGAGCTTCTCGATTGCGGCTCTGGTTGCCGTAATAGCCGCCATTGTTGTTATAGCCGTCGTTGTTATATCCGCCGTTGTAATTGCCATCGTTGCGTTCATAACGCTGATGCTGTCTTACCGCGCGTCGCTCCTCTTGCTGATGTCGGCGCAATTCGTCCGAATTCCGGTAGTTGTCGCGCTCATGCTTTTGATGATGCTTCAAAGCACGCTTTTCCTGCTTGCGGTGGCTTTTATGGTCATCGCGGCCCTGGCTGTAATAGCCATCGTCCTGACCGTAGTAACCACCCTGAGCATTCGCAGTGAAGCTGCCCGCAAGAATAACTGCAGCTCCTATCAATCCGATTCCGAAAGCATTTCTAATTGTTCCTACCATTTTAATATTCTCCATAAATTCCTACTTTTGAACCGCTTTTGACCAGAAAGGCGCTTCGGTTAATGAAATCAGCTGGCCTTATGCCATTAAGTTGGCAATCAACGTGCCGAGCGTTTATCGGCTGAAATGCTAGTGAAATCGAGATCGGGCCGAGTTATTGAGTACGTTATCGTATGTAAACGCACGATTCGCGACGAAGCCGTCTCGGGAGTGCGGAGTGCGACTTACCACCGACCACTGACCACCGACCACTGCCCACTCGCTATTTCCGATCGCAGAGTTCGCGATACTTGCAGGTCTT
>JBDTWZ010000180.1:0-6076 GCA_040006435.1 Acidobacteriota bacterium | reverse complement strand
GTCGGGCCGCTGGCGCTTTCGGTCGACGACGCTGTGCGGTATTACACCGGCGAAGCACACGACTGGGAACGGCAGGTTCTGATCCGTTCGCGCTCGAGCGCCGGCGAGCCCGATGTCTACAAAAGATTTTTCGACCGCATAGAAAGCGCGGTTTTCGTCGATGCGCGAACCGTGCGACATCAGAAAGACGAAATCGGCAATCCGCAATCCGCAATCCGCAATGCTTTGGACAGCGTCCGCCACTCGAAACTTCTCATCGACCGTGAACAGAAAACCGACCGTGGTTTCAACGTCAAGCTCGGGCGCGGAGGTATCCGGGAGATCGAGTTTATCGCACAGGCTTTGCAGCTCGCATACGGCGGGAAAGATCCATGGCTTCGTGTGCCGCATACGCTGATCTCACTGTCTCGCCTCAGCGATCGAGGACTGATTACCGAGACCGAGCTGACGGAGCTCTTCAACGCGTACGAGTTTCTTCGACATTTAGAGCACATCCTCCAGATGGAGAACGGCCTGCAAACTCACTCGGTACCGGATGATACGGACCGACGCGCTTTGGTCGCGCGGCGAATGCGGTGCGAGACTGTAAAGGCTTTCAACGCCGAGATCGGGAAGCACACTGGGAATGTTCATCGCATTTTTGATCGCGTCTTCCTGTCAGAACCGGGAGCGGTAGCGACCGGGGAGGTTAACTCGCCTCCTTACGGCAACACCCCACCGACGAAGCGCCGGCACCCCTCCTTAAACCAGGAGAGGAGCCCGGAGCGTGATCGTAAGGGGGTGAGTCATGAGGCCCGACGAGCTCGCGATGAGTACTTCCAGCAGCTCCACGACTTCGTCGCAGCCGAAAAAGATTTCCGACATCGACTCGGTGCTTTTCGGCGTCGATGGTCGACGTTGCTTGACGAGATCAGAACTGCGGAACTCGCGGGAATGATCGACGCCCGACAGTCGAAGCGTGCTCAGACAGCACTCGCCGAAGCGAGCATCGAAGCAGCTCTGCATATCACGCGCGAGGAGCTGGTTCGGAAATATAAAACGAAAATGGAAATGCTTCCGATCGCCGTAATGGGACTCGGCAAGCTCGGCGGCGGCGCCATCGATTACGGATCCGATCTGGATCTCGTTCTCGTCTACGATGGCGACAAGCCGCTCGGCAGCGATGTCACCCACGCCGAATTTTATTCGCGGGCCGGCGAAATTTTCGTCACAACGCTCTCCAGCATGACCCGGGACGGAAGTATCTATCGTGTGGATCTCCGTCTTCGCCCCTACGGCAAGAACGGCCAAAGTGTTTGTTCCGCGACAGCATTCACTGAATACATGCGCGACACGGCTGCAATATGGGAATGGCTTGCGTACGTAAAGATCCGCGCGGTCGGCGGCGAGGTAGAACTCGCACGGAAGGTCGAACAAGAGGTTCGCGGCATCATTCATTCGCGGGCTGCCGCCGCCCATAGAGGGGATCTGGCAGCGGAAACACGCCGCGTGCGCCTTCTGCTCGAAAAAGAAAAGGGTGGACGGCGGCGTGCAAAGGAGGTCGATATCAAGTATGGCCCCGGCGGGATGCTGGATGTTTATTTTGCGATGCGCTTTCTGCAGCTCCGAGATAATATTCCCGACGGCACCGGCGACCGTTCCACGGACGTGATGCTTGGCAAGCTCCACGAGCGCGGAGCTCTTTCCTCGAGCGACTACGCCGTACTGATCGCTGGCTACAGATATCTGTCAATGCTCGATCACGGTCTGCGGCTCACGGTCGGCCGCCGCACTCGTCTGCCCGCCGCCAATCACAAGGCTCTCGAAAGTATCGCAGCCCGTATGGAATTGGACTCGCCCGCCGAACTGATCGAACGTATCACGCTTCATCGACTTGAGATCCGCTCCGCTTTCGAACGAATCGTTGCTCCATAAATTTCCATCCAAAAATTAGACATCCGGACAGCTGCGGCCCGTGTGTGACACTCGACAAACTCTCATACCGCGAGTTTTCGCGTCCGGATCCGGACCAGAATATAGGCTCGAAAGGAGCGCCGACGGGCCAAAATAAACTTATGAAACACCTACTTTCCTTTCTTTTGATCGCGACATTCGTCTCGGTCTTTCCAGCGCAGATAAGCACATGGACAAGCGTGAAGACTATCGATGCGGGCACCGACGTTATCGTAATAAGAAAATCGAGTGGGCGTGTCGTCGGCCTCTTCGTATCCGCGACCGATGACACGGTCACGGTCAACTCCCGCGTTGGGCCGGTTGTCGTCGATAAGGACAACGTGAAAAAGATCTTTAATGCCGTGGCACGAGATAGGAAGAAAGGCGTGAGGCGCGGAGCTCTCTTCGGATTGGCGCTCGGGCTGCTTGCGGCCGGCGTCGTCGAAGGAGTGGAACCGTCCGAGGGTCAGCAAACAAACGGGCTTGTTCCATTCCTCTTGGGCGGAGCGGTCGGACTGTGGGCTGGCGATCGTCACGGAAAAGGTAAGACGAAAGGAGCGCTGATCTACTCAGCGAACTGAATCATATGAATCTGATTAGCCGCCTGACGGCGACAATATTACTTTTTTCGATCGCTGCGGCCGGAGCGCCCTTTGCCTCGGGCGGCGTCGACGCCTTCGAGAACATCGACATCATGGAACCGAATGGCAGCAGGCTCCGCGAGACGTCGGTCCGTGTTGTTTTCGACGAGGGAACGATGCGGATAATATCGCGCTCAAACGGTTCGGTGATAAAGACGTGGAGCTATGGCGACATAAAGGTCGCCGAATATTCGTACACGAAAAATCCGCGTTGGAAGACCGGCCTGGGCCTTGGCGCGGCCTCGATCGTCTTTCCTCCGCTGCTCCTGGTGGCGATACCCCTCGGTTTCACAAAGCATCGACGCCACTGGGTAACGATACGCACCGAAAACGACTTTGCGGTATTAAAGGTGGGCAAGAGCGTACGCAAACTTTTTATGCCGTCATTCGAAACGCGAACCTCGGTGCAGATCAAGGCGCTCGGAGATGACAAGTAGCTCAGCCACCCCTCCTGGATAGGAGGGGTGCCGGCTTGGCCGGTGGGGTGGTAGATAAGAAAATCAGATCTGTTTGATCTACCACCCCACCGGCCAGGGCAATAATATACTTGCCTCACCTAAGGGGAGGATGCGATAATGCCTGAAAGAAATTTCGGGCATTTTGCCCCATTCCAACTAGTGAGTCTGTACCAAATGCTCCAATTCTACGCACACAATTTTGCGGAATTGTTTGGTTATTTTCAGAATCTGGCCAATCACGTTGATTCTGTCCGTGACCACGAGATCGAGGACCGCCATAAAGACATAATTGTCGATTCGGTCGGTGAAATTCTGAAGCTATGTGAACAGATGGAGTTAAGTTTCGCGATCGCCCACGTTTCACGGAATGCGCAGATGTTCACAGAGAAATCGTTTTCGTTTAAGCAGTTGACGGTATTTTCGAGCGAATTAACCTCTCGGATATACGATGAGTTTGAAACTTGGGCGTTCTTCGCGTTGGACTCGAAGAACGCCAATCTGTATAAAAACATCTTTCCTTTCGGTGAAGCGGTCGCGGACGGATTCCCTTCAACAGTTTTTGATATAGATGAAGCAGCGAAATGTCTTGCTCTGGGCCGCGATACCGCAAGCGTGTTTCATGTCGCACGCGCGGTTGAAGGAAGCCTGAAAGCTCTGGCGACTCGTTTGGGCGTCATCGGCTACGACAATTCAAGCTGGGATTCGATTCTGAAAAAGATAGACGGTGAGCTTACTAAAAAATATCAAGACAAAGAACCTGAATGGAGGGTTAATGAGGATTTTTATGCCGACGCTGCTTCACATCTTCGGAGCTATAAAAATTCTCGGAATAGAACATCGCACGCAGATAAGAAGTACACGCCGGACGAGGCGGATCGTATCTTTAATGCCGGTAAGTTATTGATGCAACATTTAACGACCAAACTAAGTGAAGCGGATGGTGAGTAGTGCGGTAAGATAGGGGTAGAGTGATGGAAAAAGATACGAAAAATAAATCTGAAGAATATAAACGCTTCGAGGAACTAACAAAGAAGCTGGTTAGTGTCCCGAGGAAAGAGATTCAGGAAAGGGAAAAGAAAAACGCCTCCGAAAAAGAGGCGCCGAAAAGAAAGGTTTAATTTTCAATTAGATAAAAGCGTCTAGAGAGACATGAAAGCGTGCCGCTAGCCGCTTTGCCTGAGCCTTACTGATTTCCCGCTTCTCACTTAGCACCTTTGAAACGGTACTCTGAGATCCAAATATATCCTCTAGATCAGACTGTTTGATGTCATTCTGCTCCATCAAAAATCTAAGAGTTTCGGCCGGAGACGCGTCTTTCACTTCAGGCAGCGTTTTAGCCTCGTAATTCTCAAGTAGGTTCGCCAGAAGCTCAAACAATCGCGCTTCCTCCAGTGAAAGGCGGTTTTCCCCCTTGTCCATGAACTTGTTAAAGATGGACTCAATTCGGTCGTATTCATTGTCACTGGAAATCACGCTCGGAAGGGTGTTCGCCAGCAACTGTCCATATTTCTTTTCGCTATAAGCTACCGCAGCCATAATCCACCTCACTAACAGTCACTTTTCCACTTGTTTTCGTCATACTCGGCGTGTGTTAACACTGCCCGAATGAACACGACTTTGATTCCGTAAGCGACCTTTGCGATTACTCGATATTGATTTCCAGCAACATCAAAAATCGTGCAATTGCCATAAACGTCACTGTGATTAAAGGTCTGACGAACATCAGCGAAGGTATTCCAATCGGCCTGTCTAACCACCGTTTTCCACTCTCGCATCGCCTTCTCGCGACGATCTTTTTCAGCTCCATTTGCGTCTTCCCAGAACTCTCTAAGTCTTTTTTCTGAGATTATACGCATAGGAGAGTCTTCCTGATTCGAGATTATGACAAAATGCCATACTCAAGTCAAGAGAAATATGGCATTTTGGAATATTTTTATTTTAGTGGGAGCTTACCCCGTTTCTTCTGCCTATTCTTACTAGTGACTCGTTTCATAGCCGATTAGCTGTTTGTAGGTGAGACGCTTCCCGCTAATCGACTCAATGAGCGCAATAAATCTGTCCTGATCCTTTCCTTCCCTTTCGTTGTATCTAAAGCTTTGTTCCTCGACGTACTTCTGTAAATGCTCCGGCGCTACCGAAACGTAGGTGCCTTTGATCGACCGCTTCAAGAGGCTCCAGAAGTTCTCGATTGAATTAGTATGAACGTTATCTCGGACGTATTCGTGAGTGTGGTTAATCACTTCGTGAATGTAGTCATCACTCATGTTTCGATAGCCGCCAGCATCGTCGGTGTAGACGGTAGAACCCACTTCGATGTTCTCCGCGATCTCACCAAGCAAGGTGCGTCGGTCGGATTCTGCAATAACTTTTGCTTTGAGTCTACCCTTGCGCTCAACCATACCCATAACGCCGGTCTTGTGTTTGAACCCAACAGTCAATCCGATTTCCTTTCGCTTCTTAGCGTGCATGTTTCGACCTTTGCCGCCTACGTAAGTTTCGTCACACTCAACCTCACCGGATAGCTTCTCGATCGAACCCGCTTGCATCGCTAATCTAATTCTGTGAAGCATGAACCAAGCTGACTTTTGAGTAATCCCAATCGCTCTATGAATCTCGTAAGACGAGACACCGTTTTTGCAATTCGCAAGCATCCAAATAGCAGTAAGCCACTTATCGAGGCCCAAAGGTGAGTCCTCAAAGAGGGTGTTATACTTGACCGAGAATTGTTTCTTACACGCTTTGCACTTCCAGATCAGACGAGTAGAAAGAAACGAGTGCTCGGTGCCAGCACAGTTCGGACAAACAGGCTCACCGTCACTCCAGCGAAGCGAAGCAACGAAGGTGAGACACACCATATCATCGGAGAAGAAAACGATTGCGTCTTGCAGAGTTTTCGGAAGTGCGTTGTTCATGTAAGAGAGTATGAACTAAAACGCTAGGTGCGTCAAGTATATTATTGCCCTGGCCAGGAGGGGAGTCACACACAGGGCCCAAGATATGTTCCGAATACTAATTCTCGCACTCGTTCTTTTCTCCGCACTCACC
>JBDTWZ010000179.1:0-6096 GCA_040006435.1 Acidobacteriota bacterium | reverse complement strand
ATTCCCGCGGGCCATACGGTCGCCAGCGCGGCGAAACTTCGCAAACGGAATCCGGCGAAATACAAAGGCCTGGTGCTGGATTCGATG
The DNA here is from genome assembly GCA_040006435.1 of Acidobacteriota bacterium. Taxonomy (GTDB): domain Bacteria; phylum Acidobacteriota; class Blastocatellia; order Pyrinomonadales; family Pyrinomonadaceae; genus OLB17. Next base: position 6,009 of record JBDTWZ010000179.1, on the reverse strand, counting down.
GCGGACCACGTGAGCTCGATGTTGAAATACACCGAGCGCGGCTCGGTCGTATTCGATTACGGGAATAACCTTCGGCAACACGCCTTGGATGCGGGCGTCGAGAACGCTTTCGATTATCCAGGCTTCGTACCTGCGTATATCCGCCCACTGTTTTGCGAGGGCAAAGGCCCGTTTCGCTGGGTCGCTCTGTCGGGCGAAAAGGAAGACATCTACAAGACGGACGAGGCGATCATGAATCTATTTCCCGACGACGATCATCTCGCGCGATGGCTGACGATGGCTCAGGAGAAGGTTGAATTTCAGGGCCTGCCCGCACGCATTTGCTGGCTCGGCTACGGTGAGCGTGCGCGGGCCGGTTTGAAATTGAATCAAATGGTCGCCTCAGGCGAGCTAAAGGCGCCGATCGTCATCGGACGCGATCATCTCGACTGCGGTTCAGTCGCCTCGCCGAATCGCGAGACCGAAGCGATGAAAGACGGCAGTGACGCGATCGCCGATTGGGTGTATCTAAACGCGATGATCAACGTCGCGGGCGGTGCGACGTGGGTCTCGCTACATCAGGGCGGCGGCGTCGGCATCGGTTACTCGCTCCATGCCGGTCAGGTCATCGTCGCCGATGGTACACCTGAAGCTGCTCGCCGGATCGAACGCGTGTTAACGACAGATCCCGGGATGGGAATTATTCGCCACGCGGATGCAGGTTATGAAGAGGCGATCGAGTTTGCGGAGAAGAATCGCGTGAAGGTGCCGATGAAGAGATGATCCAAAAGGATCCCCTCCTGGGAGTTTGTCTCCGTGTGTCGAAATAAACTTAAAGGCGGCCCTGAGATTGGCGTTTAGGGTATGTGCAGAGGTTATAGAAGATTTTGGCTGAGGGTGTCAAGAAAAGAGTCTTAGCCCGATTCGCAAATACAAAAAAGCCGCAAGAGTGTTACCTCTTACGGCTTTTCGCGTTTGTGGGAAACGATTAGTAGCGGCGAACCTTTCGATATCGTCGCTTTTTCTTGTTCAGCTTATATGTGTAAAGGGCAGAGCTACCCGCGCCGACGCCGGCCCCGATCAGGGCACCTTTACCACCACCTGCGAGACCGCCGATCAAAGCACCGGCACCGGTTCCGGCCGCTACGTTGATGCGATTGCGGTGACGTCTGTAGTAACTCGGCTTTGCCACACGTATGTAACGGACTCGGCCATTACGAACCACTCGACGAGTGTAGTAGCTGCGAGTCTGTGCCTCAACGGCAAGAGATTTCGTCGTTGCCGGTACCGCAAATAGGGCCATACCGGTCATAAAGGTCATTATTACAAAACTAACTATGAATCTATTCATCCGAATCATTCCTCCAAAGAAATTCTTAATCAAAATTAAACGGAGAGAGCCGTCGCTTGCAGGAGTCTGCAACTGTGATGCCATCTATGTGTATGACAATCATGCGCTTCCCAAGCATAGTCGTTTTTCCACTGTCTTTGCAGTAGAATATGCGCTATGTCCGATCTTTTTGAGCTAACTTCCCGACCCAATGCGGATGTTTTCTTCACTCGAGGCGACCCAAATGATCCACGTTTGGGCGAAATAGTCTCTCGCGACACCAGCGACTATGCCGCGGCCGACATTGTTATCTTAGGCTGCCCGCAAGACGAAGGCGTCCGGCGAAATAACGGCCGAGTCGGGGCAGCGGACGCACCGAACGTAATTCGCGAACAGTTCTATCGGCTCACCCCGTTCAATATCAAGAAGAAATTGTTCGACATCGGCGATGTCCGGATCGGGGCGTCTCTCGAAGAAACGCATGAGACACATTTAAAGGTCGTATCTCAGATATTGCGCGACGGTAAACGTCTGATAGTGCTCGGCGGCGGTAACGATATTTCGTATCCGGACGGATGTGCGATGTCGGAGGTATTCGGGCCCGAAAAATGGATCGGGATCAGTGTCGATTCGCACCTCGATGTCCGCATCGCCGAAAAGCGGAACAGCGGCACGCCTTACCGCCAGCTCTTAGATGAAGGACACCTTTTGCCGAATTACTTTTATGAGGTCGCGTATCAGACACATTTTGCTTCGCCGTTATATTACAAATATCTGCGCGATCTTGGCGTGCACCGCATTTCGCTTGAGATCCTCCGCTCGCGCGAGCATGCTGACATGGAGTTGAAGGAGAATATCCGCCAACGGTTTATCGGTCAGAGCTCGTCTCTGAACACGTTCTTTAGTTTTGACATTGACGCCGTGCGTTCGTCCGACGCACCGGGCTCGTCGGCGCCGTCGCCTCTCGGCTTGCGGGCGGGTGAGCTCATTACGCTCGTTAAGTACGCCGCCTCGCTTGCGAATACTAAGCTGATCGAGTTCTCCGAGGTAAATCCGAAATACGATATCGACAATACGACGACTCGGCTGGTAGCGATCGCGATGCATCGGTTTATCTCGCACGTTGCTTGACACCCATACGCGTGTTTGGCATTCTTTATGTTCGCTTTTCTCTTGAAAATGCGGGGTGTAGTCTCTTAGCTCAGTTGGTAGAGCATTACCTTGACAAGGTAGGGGTCAGCAGTTCGAGTCTGCTAGAGACTACCATTTTAATGATGAGGTATGAGTGATAATGGTGAATGGTCTTTCCATTCACTGTCCGCCACTCAGCATCATTCACAATTTCGATACGATGCTTTCGAAGAACTTTGCTGTTTTAACAACTACTACGACCCGCCTCTAATGGCGGGAAATTGAGGTACAGCAAACTTAAGTTTGCTGAACTTCGGGCAAAGTCGCTCTTATCGAATCAAATCTTAGTAAGTAGTAGTGACTCACGAGTTAATCGTGAATCGTAAATAGTAAATAGATAAGAGCGACCTGGTAGTAAGGGCGTCCTTGGCGTCGTGAATGACAATTCACGATCCACTATTGTCTATTTACCGGTTATGAGCGAGATAAACGTAAAATTTAGCGGTGCTGAGCGCAGCATACCTGCGCCGGCGACGGTTGCGGATGCGATCAAGGCGTTCGACCGCGATGCGCTGAAAAAGGCGCTCGCAGCAAGGGTCAATGGCGAGGAAGTCGATTTGAATAAGCAGCTAACGGGCAACGGCCAGCCGCTCATTATCGAACCGATAACTGCCGACACTCCAGATGGACTAGAAGTAATCCGTCACTCGACGGCGCACCTGCTTGCAGCCGCGGTCCTCGATCTCTTTCCTGGTACAAAGCTCGGCATCGGGCCGGCATTGATGGACGACCCGCGTTACGGATTCTTCTACGACGTTATCGCCCCGCGAAATTTGACCGAAGAAGATTTGCCCGTAATCGAGAAGAAAATGAAGGCGATGGCGAAGCAGAACCTTGTATATCGCCGTGAGGATATCGAAAAGGCGAAGCTTCTCGATATTTTCGAGCAGCGCGAAGAGCCGCTCAAGCGTGAGCTGATCGACGAAAAGGTTTCCGACACTGCGAGCGTCTATTACATCGACAATTCCCCGTTCATAGATTTTTGCCTCGGGCCGCACGTCCCCCACACCGGCAAGCTGCAGGCTTTTAAGCTGCTCGCGCTTTCCGGCGCGTACTGGAAGGGTGATGCCGAGAATCAGCAGATGCAGCGCATCTACGGGATCGCGTTCGCAAAGCAGGACGAACTCGACGCGTGGGTAAAGCAGCGTGAAGAAGCGGAACGCCGCGATCATCGGCGCCTCGGGCGTGAGCTCGATCTCTTTTCGATCTCGGACGAATACGGCTCGGGACTTGTTCTCTGGCATCCGAAAGGTGCGATTGTCCGCAATGAAATGGAACGGTTGCTGAGGGAAGAGCTTGAGAAGCGCGGATACAGTTTCGTCTTCACGCCGCACATCGCGAAGCGCGATCTGTGGGTGACGAGCGGCCACGAAGGAAACTATGCCGATTCGATGTACGCTCCGACGAGCATCGAAGACGAGGAATATCGGCTTAAGCCGATGAACTGCCCGTTCCATATCGGCATCTATAAGGCCTCGCCCAAGTCATACCGCGATCTGCCGCAGCGTTATTCGGAACTGGGTACAGTTTACCGCGCCGAACTTTCGGGCACGTTGCACGGGCTCATGCGGGTTCGTGGATTTACCGTCGATGACGCGCATCTTTTCGTCCGCCCGGATCAAATCCACGCCGAGATCGCGGACTGTCTCGATTTCGCGATCAAAGTTTTCGAGACCTACGGTTTCAAGAAAGTTAAGTTCGAGCTTTCGGTTCGCGGTGCGGCCGAGAACAAAGCGTTTCTCGGAGCCGATGAAGACTGGATTTCGGCCGAGGAACAGCTTGCAAGTGCGTTGAAGGAGCGCGAGATCTTGTACGAGCGGATCGAAGGCGAGGCTGCGTTTTACGGGCCGAAGATCGATATCAAGATCGAAGACGCGATAGGACGCGTGTGGCAGCTCGGGACGATCCAGCTTGATTTCAACCTGCCCGAGCGGTTTGAGCTTGAGTACACGGCTGAAGATAATCAGAAGCGGCAGCCGATCATGATCCACCGTGCCCTGTTCGGTTCTATCGAGCGATTTTTCGGGATCCTGATCGAAGAATACGCGGGTGCGTTCCCGCTATGGCTTGCACCGGTCCAGGTCGCGGTGTTGCCGATAACGGATCGGATCAACGAGTATGCCGATGCCGTTGCAAAAGAATTGCGAGACGCCGGTTTCCGGGTTGAAGCCAATCTGCGGTCTGATAAGATCGGCGCAAAGATCCGAGACGCTCAGCTCCAAAAGGTACCGTTCATGCTTATATTGGGTGACAAGGAATTAGAAGAACAGAAGGTCGCAGTTCGCGAGAGAAAGCAGGGTGACATCGGTGCGATGTCGCTGGAAGAGTTCAAGGAGATGATCATGCAGCAGAAACTGCTGCGGGCACTCTGAGATCGGTCGTAGCCACAGGAGGCACATATCGCAAGAAGATTTGGTGGAAGAAATTACCGTCCGCGGCAGCGTGAACCGCAGCATCGGACAAACGAAAGGATAAGAGTTCCGTCGGTGCGCGTCGTCACTGACGACGGCGACGCCCTTGGCGTAATGGACACGCGCGATGCTATTCAGGAAGCCAGAAAGCGCGGGCTTGATCTGGTCGAGATCGCACCAACGGCACAGCCCCCTGTGGCGAAGATCATCGACTACGGTAAGTTTCTTTACGAGCAGAAGAAGAAGGCTCACGAAGCGAAAAAGAAACAGGTCACCGTCCAGGTAAAAGAGATCAAGTTTCGTCCGGGTACCGACGATCATGACTATCAGTACCGGATGGAGCATGCGCGCCAGTGGCTTGGCGAGGGCGACAAGGTCCGCGCGGCTATTGCGTTTCGCGGCCGCGAGATGACGCACCGGGAGCTGGGTGCAAAGATCTTAAAAAAGCTGAGCGCGGAGTTGGCAGACATTGCCGATATCGAGGTCGCGCCGAAGATGGAGGGATATCAGATGTTCACCATCTTTGTTCCGAAGAAGACCGGCATCGAAGCAAAGAAAAAGGCCGCCCCGAAACCGCCGTCTGATGCCGTTGAACCCGAGCGCGAAAAGAAAAAGGAACGCGTTGAGAAACCGAAAGAAGAAGCCGTGCAGGCTGAACCAAAAGAAGACGACGAAATATTTTAGGTATGGCAGGCTTTAGAGTCTGTCTTACAAAATCAGGAGAAGAGGAATTATGCCAAAACTAAAAACACATAAGGGCGCGGCAAAGCGTTTTCGCTCGACAGCATCGGGCAAGTTCAAACGCGGACATTCGCATGCGCGGCACATTTTGACCAAAAAGTCGCAGAAGCGTAAACGCATTCTCGACATCGACGTGATCGTCGACAAGAGCGATCAGAAACGCGTCGAGAAAATGTTGCCGTACGGACGAAAGTAATAGATTTTCGATTTGCGATCGTTGATTTGCGATCGCCGTGTGAGCGAGATCGCAAATCGCAAATTGAAAATCGCAAATCCATGAAGGAGTGAACTATGCCAAGAGTAAAACGTGGTAATAAGCGTCTTGAGAAACGCAAAAAAATATTAGCCTTAGCCAAA
>JBDTWZ010000178.1:0-6146 GCA_040006435.1 Acidobacteriota bacterium | reverse complement strand
CTCAGAAGCCTGTTGCCGTGAGGCAGTGGAAGTTCGATTCTTCTCGTCCGCACCAATATTTGATATCTAGAGTGTTCTCGTAAGTCCGATAATTCCCCCGGCAAGAATGACCCACAAAACATCGATCTTGAATCGGTAGAGCGCGACGAAGGCGGCGACACTCACCACAGCTAAAGACCAATTGATATCGCCGCCGAAGCCGTCCGGCGCGATTACTGCGAACCCGAAAACCAGGCCCAAGTTGAGGATCACGCCCACAACCGCGGCGGTCACGCCGGACAGTGCACCCGTTAGCAACTTATTGCCCCTCAGGTATTCAATGTAGGGTGCACCAAGAAAAATAAACAAGAATGAAGGCAGGAACGTGACGTAGGTTGTGACAAGGGCGCCCAGAATCGCACTTCCCGTCTGTCCCATTCCGGCGACCGGATTATTCCAACCAGCCATGAATCCGACGAACTGCAAGACCATTATGAGCGGTCCCGGAGTTGTTTCCGCCAAGGCCAGACCATCAATCGACTGTGCAGGGGTGAGCCAGCTAAAGGGTGATGTAGTTACGGATTGCGTCACATAGGCGAGGACCGCATAAGCACCCCCGAAAGTAACAAAAGCCGCCTGCGTAAAATAAAGGTATTCCTGGGTATGGAGGCTGTTCCAACCCTGCCAGCTAAACAGAATTGCGAAAGGCGCCGTCCAGAGTACAAGTCCAACCGCCAATATCTTGAATACGGTTGAACGGGACGGCCGAGTGCGAAAGGCGGCCTCAGTATTATCCTGAATTGCTAGAGGAAGCAGTGAACTCCCGGGCGTACCCTTTGTTTCTCTTTCCCGTTCCGGCGGCGGCGAAAAATACTTGGAAAAAAATCGCGTACCGAGAAAACCGAGAACTCCGGCAGCTAACACGATCAGGGGAAAGGACACGTGCAGAAAATATATTGAAACGAAGGCTAAAGCGGCGACGGCAAAGTGAACCTCGCGTTTCAATGCCCGTTTACCTATCTTGAACAGGGCTTCGACAACGATGGCAACAACGACGGGTTTGAACCCCTCCATAACACCTGCAATAACAGGAACATGCCCATACGCCGCGTAGATATACGACAAAGCGAGCAGAATAAAAATAGATGGCAGAACGAAGAACACCCCGGCGACAATCCCCCCTCGAACGCGGTGCATGAGCCAGCCGATATAGATGGCGAGCTGGTGTGCTTCCGGGCCGGGGAGCAATATGCAGAAATTCAACGCATGCAGGAATCTCTCCTCACCCAGCCAGCGGCGTTTCTCCACAAGCTCCTTATGCATTATTGCAATCTGCCCGGCGGGCCCGCCGAAGGATATAAACCCGAGCTTCAGCCAGAAACGGAGGGCCGCGCGAAAAGGAACGGTGCGGGCGGGCGGCTTTATTTCGGTCTCGTCCGACTTTACTTGGACCCTGGAAAACTCTTTCATCGATACCGCAATTTCAAAGGCTTCTGTCTCGAAAATTATGAGACATGTTTGCACAGACGGTCGATCCAATAAACCCTTTTCTACCTTATTCGCCTGGGACTCTACCGCGGCTCCGGTGCGAGGGATGAAAGCTGAATAGGCGACTGTCGTTTCGTTTTAGATAAAGGATTCTGTTGATACGCATTGCGGCCTACACGAGTTTGCGGGAGAATTCCTCGTGCGTGACGAGTTCATATCATCTCTGCAATCGAATCGGGCGGTGTTCGAGGTCGATCTTTCCGATGATGCGGTCGAACGGCTTGCGAATTTTTACGAGCTGGTGCTGCAGCATAATCCGTTGCTTCATCTGGTCGGGCCGTGCTCGCCCACGGAGTTCGCGACACGCCACATACTCGAATCCCTGACCCTGCTCGAGTTTCTTCCGGCGAACACTCGTTTTGCCGATGTCGGATCCGGTGCTGGATTGCCGTCCATTCCATGTCTCATCGCCCATGAGGATCTTCGTGCCGTTCTTATCGAATCGAAAGAAAAGAAGACAAATTTTTTGCGAACGGCGGTCGCGGAACTTGGACTAAATGACCGCACCAAGGTTATTAACAAACAGTTTTCCGAAGTGACGCGACCGCATGTCACGCACGTAACCTGCCGGGCTCTCGACCGATTCGCGCAACGGCTCCCGCAGCTCTTGAAATGGTCTGGCGATCGTGAACTGCTTTTCTTCGGTGGTCCCGCATTGCGCGACGAAATGAAGAAGTCCGGGCTGCGAATTCACGAAAAGCTGATGCCGAGATCAGACCGGCGTTTTCTTTTTGTCACCGAGCCTAGAGCTCGGATCGATTGAGCGTGACTTGGATAGTCGCGCCCTATAGCAAGTTCGCGTTGCAAGGAATGGTTCAGTGGGGTCAGGTCACCGGAACGAGACTGGCCCATCCGCAGGTAGACGTTCCCAAGGCTACGGTTGGAGAGGACGGTAAAGAGAAAACGACGATCAACGTGAACCCCTTGGCGGATGACGGCTCGATGGCGTGGATCGCCTACTCGGCCACGCACGAGACTTGGAAAAGAGAAAAATTCGCGAAGACTTATCGGGCCGAAAAGACCTATCGCCATTCACTCGCTGAGGAGGCCGACGCACTTCGAAGTGTTGTATCAATGGCGAAGACGCTGAAACCGAAAAAACTCAGTGAGCAGATCGTAACGATCGAACAGCTTGATAAAGATGGCCTGCTCGAGGCGTATGTCTTGATGGCTATTGCGGACAGCGGGATCGCGGTCGATCATCCGGACTACTTGCGATCAAACCGCGCCAAGCTCCGGCAGTACGTCGTTAAGTATGCTATCCGTAGAAAATGATGAGGCTAGCTGCGGCTGGCGTACAGAGTTAGAACGATCCTCAGTGACGCGCCGGCGAAGCTGAGGGCAAAGACTAACGCGAGGACTGATCCTTTCCTTTACGTTCGCGACTCCAGATCGTATTCGCGCAGGCGGCGATAAAGTGTCGACGGCGAGATTCCCAGCAGCTCGGCGGTCTTCCCGCGGTGCCAGCCGGTCTTTTCAAGTGCTGTGAGGATCTGCTGTCGTTCGACGTCACGAAGATTGGTCGGAGTGACGTTATTAAATGAAGCCACGTGGCCGTTACCGTTCGGACTATAGCTGACGGATACATTGGCTTTCTCGCTTCGATAGACGACCTCGGGCGGCAACTCCCTCAGCGTGACTCGGCCATTGTCTGCCAAAAGCGCGGCGCGCTCGAGACAGTTGCGGAGCTGTCGTACATTTCCACTCCACGTATAAGCGGTCAACGCCTCGATGACCGGAGGGGTCAGTTCGGGCGGATTCGCACCACCAACTCTTGCAAGGATATGGCGGGCCAGCGGCACGACATCTTCACGTCGTTCGCGTAATGGCGGAATGTTCACTTCAAAGCTGTTGATGCGGTACATGAGATCGGCTCGAAACGCTCCCTCGCCCACCGCTCGTTTGGTGTCGCGATTGGTCGCGCTTAAAAGTCGCACGTCGATCTCAACTTTTTTGATGCCTCCGACTCGGAAAAACGAACGTGTTTCGAGCGCCCGCAGCAGCTTTGACTGAAGCTGTGGCGGCATTTCCATAATCTCATCGAGAAAGAGGGTTCCGCCGTCGGCGAGTTCGAACAGACCGAGCTTACGGCTGCGGGCACCTGTAAACGCGCCGGCCTCGTGGCCGAACAATTCGGATTCAAGCAGCGTGTCTTGCAAAGCCGCACAGTTAAGATCGATGAACGGTTTCTCGCTGCGCGGGCTCAGGCGATGGATCGCCTGTGCAACGAGCTCCTTTCCGGTCCCGGACTCACCGGTGATCATGACGGAAGTGTCGGACGGCGCGACGCGCCGGACAAGACGCAGTACTTCTTTCATCTGCGGAGACTCGGCGACGATCTCGGGGAGGTTATTCTGCCCACGTGCGATCTGGGCGCGAAGCCGGGTATTGTCGATCTTCAGTTGGTGCTTTTCGGCGGCCTGATCGACCAGCGCCGAGAGCTCAGCGATGCGGTACGGCTTTGTCAGATAGTCGTACGCACCGAGTTTCATAGACTCGATCGCGGTTTCGACCGTCCCCTGTCCCGTCAGCATTATTGTCTCGGGTGGATTGGCGCTCTTTTCACAAACGCGCCTAAGCAATCCCATTCCGTCGAGCCGAGGCATGTTTATGTCGCACAAAAGGACATCGAAATCGCGGGCTTCGAGAATCTCCCACGCTGCTTCACCGTCCGATGCGGTTTCGACGACGTGCCCCTGCCGCGTCATTTCTTTTTGAACGACGAGCCGAAGATTCTTTTCATCGTCAACTACAAGTAGCTTTGCCATATGTTTGTGAGCGGGGAAATCGAATCAACTCTTTCCCGTAACCGGAAGAAAAATGGTGAAGGTCGAACCCTTTCCCACGTTCGAGCGGACGCTGAGCCGGCCGCCATGATCGGTAATGATGCCGTAGCAAACTGCGAGGCCGAGGCCCGTTCCTTTGCCGACTTCCTTTGTTGTGAAGAATGGATCGAACACTTTCGACATGTCCTCCGTAGGAATCCCCACGCCGGTGTCTTCGATCTCGATAGCAAGACGGCGCGATTCGACAAAGGCTCTGAACGTCAGCGTTCCTCCATCCGGCATAGCATCGATTGCGTTTGTAGCAAGGGCGATAACCGCTTGCTGGAGCTGGCCGCCATCAGCATTTATTGTCGGCAGGTCGTCCACGACGTCGATGATTATCTCGAGTGCCCCGCCGCGTTTTTGATGTGAAATCAGATTTGCCGAAGATCGAATTATCTCGGCGATGTCCAGCGGGTGGCGGTCGCCCGTGCGAAGACGACTGAAATCGAGCAGGCCGGTAGTGATCGATTTGCAGCGAAACGCTTCACTCTTTATCAAACCTAGATATTCATGCAGATCCTCGACACCTTCCGAGCCGTCAAAGACGCCTTCGTCGACTCGCTGTTCGAGAGCTTCGGCGCACGCGGAAATCGTCGCGAGCGGGTTGTTGATCTCGTGTACGACACCCGCCGCAAGGCGGCCAACCGCCGCAAGTTTTTCGGCCCGGCCGACAGCGTGTATCGCTTCGACGCGGATGGTTATGTCCTCGCCGACGGTGATTACGTGACTGACATCACCGGTGTCGGGGTCGCGCATCGGGATCTTGCTCACCATCCAATGCTTGGTCGAACCGTCTTCGTCGGCCGTCTGCTGCTCGATCCGTTCGATTCGGCCGGTACTGAATGCACGCTCAAATTCATCCCGGACCTGGCCCTCGGGATATCGAGCAAGCACCGTAAAAACATTTCGGCCGAGAGCCGCGTCGCGCGGGATTCCCTGCGTCCCGATCTCGCGATGACGGTTCCACGTCACAATACGGAAATCCCGATCGACGACATAAAGCGATACGGGCAGTGCGTCGAGCACCGCCTCAGTAAATCTCCGATGCTCTTCGCGGGCGCGATTGATCGAGCTGTTGATCGCCGCTTCGTAGTGCGCCGAGAGATTGATGCTCATCGCTGCCATCTGCGTCGCGGCTTCGATAACTTTTATCTTGGAATCGCTCAAATCCTGCTTGCGTGCGAACGCGACGACAAGAGCGCCGCGTATCTCGCCGTTTATGTGGATCGGCGAGACGTATTCATGACGATGCTCAGATCCGTTCAACAAAAATTCCGCGCGGCTTTCCTCGCCATGACCGATCCTCGGCGGCATAAACTCCAACCATTTTTCAAACTTCGGGCGGTCGAGAAAATTTCCGTCCATTTCGCCCCGTCGATCGAACGCGCAGCTGATCACGCCTATGTTGTCGAGTTCCGCCACGAACGCGCACGACTCGGCATCGGCCGCCTGCTGGAGCGCACATGAAACTCGGCTCGCCACTTTTTTCGGATGGACCGTGAACAGAAGGCTTCTTCCAAGATCGGAAATAAACTTCAGCTCCGCAGATGCATCTGGGGCATCGCCAAGTTGAAAAGACAGCCTTGCTTGTTTTTTTACAGCGGACGGGACTGGCATGCTTTAAAGTCTGCGGGTAAGTCGGAGGATCGCAGTCGAAGACTGTAGGCTGACACTCGAAGTAGAGGTTTAAAACCTCTAAGCAATTAAAAATCTTTTTTAACATTTTGTCAATCAGTCGAATTGCCTCACTAAAAACCTACTCGAAATAGATTCGTTGCCTCACGAAGAAAT
>JBDTWZ010000177.1:0-6283 GCA_040006435.1 Acidobacteriota bacterium | reverse complement strand
CGAAAGCGGACATCTAACTTGCTAATTCAACCGGACATATCATGTGCTAACTACATGCATCCAATAAGCTGTTGTGCCGACAAGGCATATCTAATATAATCCGATTATCGCAGACGCATAACCCTTTTTATATTAGAGGTTAGTATTTATGCGATCCATCTCTGTGGCAGTATTGGCGTTAATCTGGAAATCGGTACGAGGCTCTAACTATCGGGCACTCATGCCGAATCGAAACTTAGGTAGAACAAAAATGGGGGGCATATGATCAACAGGAAAGTACTATCGATACTGGTTTTTTCGGTTTGCGTTGCAGCCGGATCATCCGCAGTTTTCGCGCAGGGCCGTTACGGAAACGTCTATTCACGAGGCGACGTGGACGGGTTTATCCGAAATCTTGAAAACTCAAGCGACACGTTCAGCCGCGATTTTAAGAATTCCAGAGGGACCAGCAGCAGCGAGCGGCGTATCGTCGAACGCTTTGAGACTGCGGTTGATAAGCTGCGGCGAAAGTTTGATAGCAGCAATACCTGGTGGGAAAGCCGTAATGACGTTCAGGGAATTATGGGCGAGGCCCGTCAGGTCAACGTGATGATGAACAGCGACAGATACGCCCGCCCCCTGGAACGACAATGGCGTGATCTTCGTCGCGACATCAACAAGCTCGCGGATACCTATGACCTGCCCGACCTCGCCGGACAAATGGGCGGCGGCGACGGTGGTGGTGGGTGGAACCCGCCCGGCGGCGGCGGTCAGACGAGTACGCCTCCGAACTGGGCTCAAGGAACTTTTTACGCAACGAGCGGACCGCGTATCAGCATGACCATTGACCGCGGTGGTCGGATAACCTTAACTAATGAAGGCAACAACTATTACGGGCGCTATTATCGCGGTCAAATGTACCTCAATAATGATGTTTCGACCGTTTCCAGAAGTGGCAATGGCATCAGCACCTATAACCGGTCCAACGGGCAAACAACGTTCTACTCGCGCGACAGTTATGGCGGTGGTGGCGGCGGTGGTGGCGGGAACGACGGGCCGGTCAGCACGCCTCCAAATTGGGCGGTTGGAACGTTTTATGCGACGAATGGATCGAATATCCAGATGTCGATCGACCGCAATGGCGGCGTGCTTGTGATCAACGCTGGGCTGAGCTACAACGGTAGATATTACAACGGACAGATCTATCTCAATAATGACGTCTCCACCGTTTCAAGAATCAGCCGTAACGGAATCAGAACTTATAATCAAAGCCTTGGTCAGACGACGGATTATCGGCGGCGATAAACCTCGGCCGCGGGCATAGTGACAAAAAAGAAAACAGCATGCCGTTTCCGACATGCTGTTTTTCTTTGCGAATCGTAGGAACGATTCACCTAACTATTAAGTACCTCTGTAAAATTATTTATCATAATATCACCCCCAGTGCTGCCTATGATGCCGCAAACCAGTTGAAGATTGCAAGGAAATTTACTCAGGAAATTGTAAAGGCGATGAATTTTAGGAATGGTACCGGAGGTCGGACTCGAACCGACATGAGCGTTAAGCCCGCCAGATTTTGAGTCTGGTGCGTATACCAATTTCGCCACTCCGGCTTAGAACTTTTGATGATACGGTCTGGGATAAGTTAGGTCAAGATAACTGCTGTCGACCCCTCACCGATCTATAAAGATGGACGGTACGGGCCGTTCGGCGGCTTCGCCAAACAGCCTTGCGGCGAATCCGCCGTCCGAGCTTCGAAGGTGATACCATATTTTGCTTGACGGTCGAAAGACCGTGATCTCAGCTCGACCGTCTCCGTCGAAATCTGCCTGCATCGGAACATCGCCGTTCAATCCGAACTGAAGCGCGGTGAAACCTGCCGTCGATCGCAGCACATACCAGACGCCGGTGGACGGGCGGAAAACCGCCGGATCGGCCCGGCCGTCACCATCGTAATCTCCGCTTACTGGGATATCTTCACTAACTCCAAACCGAACGATACCGGCTGACCCGTTTGAGCTTTGAAGGAAGTACCAGGTACCGGTGGAAGGGCGGTAGACCGCGATGTCCGTCTTGCCGTCACCGTCAAAATCTTCGTTGACGGGTTTATCTTCTGAAAGTCCGAATTGAAACGTCGTCACCCCGCCATCCGAAGTTCGCAAGACATACCAAACGCCGGTGGCGGGTCGGAACACCGCGACATCTCCCTTACCGTCGCCATCGTAGTCCGCGGGAACAACGAGGTCCGTGGCAATGCCGAAGCGGGTAACAGCGAAACCGCCGTCTGAGCTCCGCAGCACATACCATGAGCCTTCGGCCGGACGATAGACCGAAAAGTCGGTTCTTCCGTCACCATCGAAATCCGCATTCGCCGGCTTGTCACCGGTTGTACCCCACGATGCGCCGGACAGTTGACCGGTCGAAGAATTAAGGATCCGAAAATCGGGTTGGGCGCTGCTGTTAAGGTCGAAGACGGACAAATCCGTCTTCCCGTCGCCGTCAAAATCGAACGGTGCCAGGCTGGAATTCTGACAAGCGCAAGTGAAACCGTCAGTGACGGCAAGATCGTCGATGTACTGGCCCTCGCGAAATCCGCCAATGTCCGACCCGATCCTGAAACGCAGCCGCACGCTCTGACCCGCTGCCGCCGCCGGAAGTTTCGCCCGGGTCGTGATAAATTCCGATGTTTGGTTTACTCCGCTTCGGCCCGACCACCCGAGGCGACCCGCGAGCGGATTCATACAACATCCGTCAATCGTTCCGTCGTATCCCCCCGCCAGAAACGATCCGCCGGCGACGAGAACGTCTTGCCAATCGCCGTCCCCGAGTCTTATTTCGAGTACCGCTCCATCGTAAAGCCTGTTTCTCAGGAACGTCGTCTCAAGCTCGTACCAGTTGCGAAATTGAATTTCTGCATTGGTCGTGGCGACAGAAAACGCCGGAGAAATTACTTCGTTACTTCCTTGCTGAATCGGGGCAGGCGAGAACAAAGAATTCGGTGTAGATTGATTCCGCGTCGCGGACGTTCGCCAGAGTTGATGGTTCGCACTCGACGATGTCGACCAACCATCCGGCAGGTTTGGAGCCGTCACGCCGTCAAAATTCTCCCGCAGCGCAAATCGTCGAACACCGGTTTGCAGCGGGATCGAAATATTACCCACAAATGCTCCGCCGTCGCGGAGCTCAAACTCGAGAGCGGCGATAGTGCCGCACGCGAGGGAGGGCGCGATCGTAAACGTAAACGGGCGCGAAACTGCGGGGCCGCCGGGCGACACGGCGCCGTAAAATTGTGCGGGCCCGGGATTGACGATCGCGGCACTGGGCAACAATGTCGCCGTCAGATTCGCCGCGGCTAAAGAACCGGTGTTCCGCAGAGAAATATTGAATGCGACTGTCTCGCCCGGTTCCGGAGCCTGATTGATGGCACAGCTTTCGGCGGTAAGTTGTATTCCCGCGCTTTCGATGATTGGAGTCGGCTGCAGAGAAAAATTTCGAGTGACAGTTTGAGTATCGGCAACCGACACGGACACGGTTTGTGGAAGATATCCGGGCGCCGACGCGGTAACTTCGTACGTTCCCGGAAGCACAGACAAGCTGCCGTAGTTTCCGACCTGGTTTGTCGCTCTCGTATAAGCACCCGCCTTCACAACAGCGCCGGCAATAGACTGAGAATTTGCAGCATTCGTCACCGTCCCCGTCATCACTCCGCGCGGAGCGGCCGTACATTCGACAAACTTGAAGCTGCCGATCCGCGTGAGCCAACCGAAGTCGCTGAACTCCTGACTCTCGAGCGAATAGTACGCGTTCGTCATCCAAAATGTGCAGTCATCGACCGGGTCGACCGTCATGCCGCTGTATTCGCCCCATCTCCAGCCAAAAGCCTTTTGCACTCCGGTACCTTCGACCAGAACACGCTCTTGTCGAAAAACGCCCGCGGGATCTGTGGCCAGTTTTCCGGCGAAGAAGACCGATGGTTTCTTTTTGTCCGTCACGAAATTGTATTCGACGGCGAGATTGCCCTGATTATCCTGCGCCGCCGCGCCGATCCATCTCGACGACTCGTTATCGCCAAGTGTCGTCTGCTCGGCAACGGCATAGGCGGTCCCCGTTTTTCGAAATTCATAGACCCGAACGCCCGCCCGATATGGATCCGCAACCGACGTCCTCACAGTCTGATTCACGACAAGGGATTCATGAGTCCCGAAATTTCGATAAGCAAGGCGAGAGTTCAGGCGATCGCTCTGCGAATCAAGCTTTTCGCCCGGAAATGGTTGCGAGATATCGGCGCGTCCGTCAGGGCTCGTCGGATCGAAAGCGGCGACAGATACTGGGCTCTCGGCGCGTTCTGTAAACGTCGAACTGTGCGGGTCGTTGAAATCAGCATGAAAATTGTAAAGCCGGATCGCGTCCTGCGCATCGCCATATTCGGTAGCGGTGTAACTCGCGAAGACATTCGGTGCACCGGCGGGCGGCGGCCGCAAACCGTCCATATCCGAGGGGAGCAAGCCCTTTCGACGCGGGCCCGGTGGAACCGGCAAATTAAAGTAGACGTAGCTCGCCGTTGGATCACCGGCGAGAATTTTTGTCCGGTCAAATACGAACGCACCCGCGCCGACATAATCCGAGCCTAGAAATTCATCTGTTGACATGTAGTAGCCGTCCGGCCACACGCCGAATTTCGGAAAATCGTTGAGCCTGACATTCGGCATTACGAATTCATAGCTGTTGTACTGGCCGAGCGGATCGCCTGTTTTCGAAACCGCGACCATTTCCCGAAACGGCGGAAACGCCGTGCAAGTTTGGGTGATCAGCCAGCGGTCGGCGAGCGGATCATAGACAACTACAGCCAGACCGTCGTTACGCGTCGAACAGACGGTCCCCAAAGACTCGAAGAGGCTGCTGATCTTGAGGGGTTGTGAAATCGGCTGCCCACTTTTATTGAAAACGCGGAACAGGGAATTGACGATCTGAACATAGTGGTTCGGTCCGACATCGCCGTTCATGTCGGGCGGAATAATTAGCAAGCTATAAATGTTTGCGTTATCAATATTTGCGAGGCCGGGAATCGACAAAGAAGCTTGTGGCATCGGCGTCGTGCCGAACTCGACGAGCGATGCATCGGCCTCGCGGCCATTGGCGGATCGACCGAAAAAATCGTATGCGGTACCGATCTCGCGGACGGCGAGATCCTTTTCGTTCGCACGCGCGTCGATCGGCGGGTTCGCCATCTCGCCAACCGGCTGCGAAACAGAAAACGCTACTGCCTGAGCTGATATAGCCTGGCCAATCGTTTCAAATTTCGATTCCGATCTAGTGGATGCGGGCTGCTGCGATAGAAAAAAAGAAACAGCGAGGGTAAGTATTACAACGGGCGGTGCGGACTTCTTCATTACTTTCGAATTGTGCCGAGGTTCGGAGTAGAGATGATAATCCCAAACCTCTCAGCGAGACAAGACGAAAGCCACCGGCAAACCACCAAATTTTCGTGCTTGTTCAGACCGGGCTGAGGATAACGATCTCGCCGCGTCGCTTTGCCTCATCGAGAAATGCCTCGATCTGTTGTCCGACACGCTCTTCCGTCAGGGCTTCGACGATTTCTGCTCGTTTGCTGTCCAGCGACGGAACGATGACGCCTGGGTTGCGTCGCCGAAATTCAGGCAGATACACGCTGTTATAGTATTGGGCTTCGTCGTCAGCCGTGATCACAATGAATGAGCGAAAGCGGAAGGTCAAATATTTGTCGATGGCTATTCGCTGGGCCACGATCTCCTCGAAATTGGGATCGCTAACAGATTTGAATCCAACCAGACTCAGACGCCGTTCAAAATCCGCCGGTGTCGGAAAATAAGAAACGATCTCATTTATCTTTGCGTTGATCTCGGCCTTTGTCGCGGGCTCGCGGGGCAGCCTTTCCGCTTCGAGAGCGAAAAGTCGTTGATCGATGAGAAGCCGCAGGGCGCGGTTCAGATCTTCGGACGAGGGCGGATCGATCGGTACATTTGGCTGCAACGCGAGTTGCCACTTCAAGTCTGAGAGTGTGACCAATTCTGTGCGGCCGCCGTCGCTTACCGTTGCAACCGTCTTGTCCACGATTTGCTGAGCCGATAAAAAGATACAGCCGCTCACCAAAAAAAGACCGCCCGCCAGTACATGTCGAATTACCGTTTTTGCCCCTGGAAACATCGCTAGTACCTTGATTCTACTTGATTTCCTCGCCCAGTCAACACTTTTCCTGTCTCGCCAAACTGACCTATTGCCTCATTAGAAAATCTACTCGAACGGCTATTCATTGCCTCATCAAAAA
>JBDTWZ010000176.1:0-6365 GCA_040006435.1 Acidobacteriota bacterium | reverse complement strand
AGATTGATCTTGATCATGGTAGTTAAACTCCCCTTACCGCCAAACCGACGGCGACCGCCATCTCCGGCATGATTTCATGAATGTACTCAGCATCGAACTTTCGCGAATCGACTTTGATATTGCGGAACGGATTAAGAACCTCAACGGGTAATTCGAGACGTCGCGACAGCTCCTGCGCGAGACCGTTGAGTTTCGATCCGCCGCCTGAGATCAGGATCTTTTGTACGACGGTATGGTTGTCCTCGGTCGTCGCACGGTAGAAATCGAACGTCTTTTGGATCTCCATCGCAACGATCTCCGTGACGTTGTTCATCAACGGCTCGATAGATTTCTCTTCGACACCTTCGACGGCGTGGCTCACGCCCCGCTTAACCGCTTCTGCCTGCTGAAAGCTCAGCCCCAGACTTCTTTGCAATACATCTGTGAACTGGCTACCGCCGACAGTGATGTCGCGGGTGAAGAGCGATCGAGTTCCCTTGACGATGTTCACGTTCATTGTCGATGCGCCGATATTCAAAAGAGTGACGACGTCCGAATCGACGGGTTGATAATTTACTTCGTAGCAGTTCTGAAGAGCGAATGTGTCGACATCGATCGCTACCGCCTGCTTTCCCGCAAGCTGGATCGCCTGACGGATACTGTCGATGCGCTCACGCTTACATGCTGCGATAAGAACTTGTGTGGAATCCGCGGTGTTTTCCGTGATCTGGTAATCGAGACTCACGTCAGCCAGGTCGTAGGGAATATGCTCTTCGGCGTGCCAATCGATGGATTCTTCAAGCTCTTCGCGGCTCATCGGCGGCAGGACAATGTTCTTGATGATCACCGAGTGTCCGCTCACGCCGGTCACAACATGGTCGGCGTTGACTTGATGATTGCTGCACACGCTCTGGATACAATCCGCAACGACATTCAGCTCCATGATCTGGCCGTCGATTATTGAATCGTCCGGTAAGTTCTCGAAACCCAGACTCACAAGATTGAGGTTGTTTTCTTTGCCGTCGAGTTCGACCATCTTGATCGAACTGGAACCTATATCCAGACCGGCAATACTTTGCTTTTTACCGAACAGCATTGTTTTCTTGCTCCTTATTAGCTTTCACTGGCGTCTTTTTTGGCAGTTTTCTGAGAATTAGAATGAAAGCGGTGCAGGCCCAATCGAGGTAAGAAGTTTTTGCCACCTTCTTGTGTTTGCGCTATCGACGGGATTTTACTGACAGGACAACAGAGTGTAGTGGCTAACACCGCCTTCATTCCAGATTTTCGCGTGACTTTTACAAGCAGCGGGTTGAATTGTATTTCAGAAAACTGTTTCGCATCGGGTGGCGACGGGAGACGGTTTTTGATAACCGTCACTAAAATAAATTACAGGAACGTTGATACGCTGTCAACAGTTTTTTACAACGTTAAACGCAAAGTGATTTGAATGTGGTCAAAATGACAGGTAGGGTACGTCAAGCTGATTGTCGTAATGCAACCAAAAGCAAGTCATAGGTTCTGCAACTCAAGCTTGGCGACCGATTCGATATGCACTTCATCGGGGCCATCGGCGAGTCGAAGCGAGCGGGCGTAGATCCAAAATTGGGCGAGCGGAAAGTCTTGCGACACGCCACCCCCCCCGTGAACTTGAATAGCTCGGTCAATGACTTTTAGGGCCATGCGTGGAACTACTGCTTTGATCATGGCGATCTCTTTCCTTGCCGCTTTGTTCTCGGCGTTGTCCATCATCCATGCGGTCTTGAGAACCAAAAGTCGGGCCTGATCAATCGCGAGCCTCGCATCGGCGATCCATTGCCGCACGACGCCTTTTTCGGAAACCGGCTTACCAAAAGCGACGCGCGATTTGGCTCGTGCGCACATTAATTCCAGCGATCGTTCGGCTACGCCGATAAGACGCATGCAGTGATGGACTCTGCCGGGCCCAAGACGGCCCTGCGCGATCTCGAATCCGCGGCCCTCGCCAAGCAACAGATTATCTTTCGGCACGCGCACGTCGGCGAATGTGATTTCGGCATGACCGTTTGGAGCATCGTCGTAACCGAACACGTTCAGAATGCGCTCGACCTTGACGCCCTTAGTGTCCATCGGGACGAGGATCATAGACTGCTGCAGATGTTTTGGCGCCGTCTCATCAGTCTTTCCCATAAAGATCGCGAGTTTGCACCGTCGATCCCCTGCACCGGTAGACCACCATTTGCGTCCATTGATGACATAGTCGCTGCCGTCAGCCGTGATCGAACTTCGAATGTTGGTCGCGTCGGACGATGCGACATCCGGTTCGGTCATCGCAAAGCACGAACGAATCTCGCCGTCGAGCAGCGGCGTCAACCATTTCTCTTTTTGTTCTGGGGTTCCGTACAAATGCAGAACTTCCATGTTGCCGGTGTCGGGTGCCGAGCAATTGAAAACCTCCGACGCCCAGGTCACGCGACCCATCAATTCTGCGAGCGGAGCGTAGTCCAGATTCGTGAGACCGGAAACATGCGGCAAGAACAGGTTCCACAATCCGTCCACCTTCGCTTTATCTTTTAAGTCCTCGATCAATTTGACTGGCTGCCACCGATCCCCGGAATCGATTTCGTCGTGGTACGCCTGTTGGTTCGTGTAAACGTGCTCGTGCATGAATGCATTGAGACGCTCCTCGAATTGTTTACACCTGTCGGAGTATTCAAAGTTCATCGCTGATGCCCTGGTCCCGTTTCGAATTACCGCAAATCATTGGGGCGAATATTACCACAGTTCTCCGGCAGCAGTTCGGGAGGCAGCCCCGAATTGATCCTTCTAAATGTACGTACGCAAAAGGTTACTACTTCGATACGTCAATGTGTGGTTAAATGAAGCGTCCTATCTAAAGAGCTTCAATCCTGTAACTACGCTGCGATTCTTGGAAGAACTGAACATATACTGAAAGCGAGGAGACCTATGTCGATAATCGTCAAAACTTTCCTGACTATTCTCATGGCTGCATTCTGCGGCTGCGTACTGATGGCCGTATCCGTTATCGGTCAAACCGAGACCACGACCAAACTTACCGTCCCCGGCGAATCAGGTCTCAAATGGGTAAACACGAACCTGACCGTAGTCGCGGGTGACACGGTGCGTTTGGAGGCGACCGGCCAGGTCGATGTCGGCGGAACGTGGGGAGTCCACGGGCCGGAAGGCACAACCAATTTTTCCAAGCAGCCTCCGGGATACTATCCGCTCGAAACCAAAATGCGTTACGGTCTGGCCGGCCGGATCACGCTTGGCAGTGGCCGGAAATTTCAGCCCACGCAGACATGGGTCTACGGCGAGTCCAAGGAGATCAAGGTCACTCGAAGCGGCATGCTGTGGCTGACGGTAAATGACGACGCGCCGGACGGGAACGAAGGCGAGTTCGAAGTCACTATCACCGTCATCAAACCCGCGCCGAAACCGAAGGGCAAGTAGTGACCGTGCACGAACAACGGCATCTCCACGGCTGCTTGCGAGAACTTTGCACACGTAGCACCGGACCGATGAGACAACTTATGAGAGTTTCTGTTTTGATCGCCGCCGCTCTATTGCTTGGCGTCCCGGCATCGGCACAACCGCAAAATCAGGTTGATCTCAAGATCCGCGGCGTCGGACTCGGCTCCGCTCACTCATCGGTCATAAAAAGACTCGGAAAGCCGGCTCGGCAGAAGGTGGGTAAACCTTATTTCAGTGAATGTTCCGAATCGAGAGAAACATCCATGACGCTGAATTATCCGGGTTTGCAGATCAACCTTGCCGGTGACGGCAGGGGCCGTAATCTGAAAGTGACGTCCATCGAGCTGACCTCAGCAAACTGGTCGGTCGATCAGAAGTTAAGTATCGGCGCAAGTACCGAAACTGTACTGGCCCGATTCGGAACGCCGGTGAGAACGGAAAATGAAGCAGGTATGAAACGCCTTATTTACTTTCATGCCGAAGATGGGGGCGCAATTTTTAACTTTCGATCGGGAAAACTCGTCAAAATCGGGTGGGCTCTTGACCTTTGTTAATCGGGCTAGTGCGATCGCGGCGATGAATTTCAACACGATATCCGTAGTAGGAAAATGTCTAGGTGATCGAAGGAGGAGATATGAAACATATTAAGGTGTCCACCAGGTATTTGTCGTGCATTACATTTTTGCTGACGGCATTTTTGCTGAGCGCCGTTATGGCGCCGGCTCAATCCAGGGATCCGGACAGTCCTACTCCGATCTCCGGATTTCCACTTACTGGCAGATTGCCCGCTGGAACCTATTATTACGCTGTACCCGTAAACGCAGGACCGGGCACGATGGGGTTACAAGTAAATGCCCCCACTGGCGGAGCCAGTATATCTGTCTCTTTGAGCGGGCCCGATTGTTGTTCCGCAGAGGGATACGCTAGCGCCAGCACTGGTCGTGAGGAAATAATTCGGGGCGGGTCGGACCCCTTCACCGTCCCAAGCGCTCAAACGCTGCTGGTCACGATCAACATATCCGTCGCCGCGGGCGATACGGCTGGATTCACCTTGAGCCTTAATATTGGTGGCGGATCCGGGGTCATCGTAACGCCGCCGCCAAGTCCTACCCCTACGCCCACGCTAACTGCAACATCACCAGGATGTACAGACCTTTCCGTCGATGGTGGTTTTCGGTTGACGGGACCGGCCTCGGCACCAACGATCAACTTTATAGTTAGGAATCTCTCGCCGACCCGATATGTCGGACACAGGCGACTGCAGTGGGTCGAGTTGCTTGATACCACCAAAGCAAGAGAAACGCCGATCTTGCTAAAACAAGTCCTATTTACGGAGGTCCCGGCGCGGGGTTCAATTCCATTTGCACTGACAAATACCTCGGGCGTATCCACGACGCTCCCGCAGAGGTATATGGTCCGGATCGTCTATTCGCCCTTCAACGCTACGGACAGGTTGACTACCAACGACGATTGCATAAGCGAAAATAACTGGACAGACGGGAGGCCGAGGCTGATATTTGCCGAGAGACCGTGAGAAAAATATTGTTCTTCTTACTCGCGGGGATAGGCTCTATTCGATCGTCATTCTCGCGACCCGGCGCGACTTTCGCGGAATCAACTATTCGTTCAAAAACCCGGTAACGATCCGGTACATCGCGGGCGCCAAGGAATTAGGATGGTAAGAGACTTAATATCGATTCACTGATGAACCGGGAGACAACGTCCGTTCGCGCCGGTGAGGAGCTTCCGCTCGGAGCCTTATCGCGCTACCTTCGATCACACACAAATTTTACTGCCGGCGAATTTACTGTCGAACAGTTCCCTGCCGGCAGTTCCAACCTTACCTATCTCATAAAAGCCGGTGGGCAAGAATACGTCCTGCGTCGTCCCCCATTCGGCAACCCGGTCAAGACCGCGCATGACATGCGGCGGGAATTCGAAGTACTGTCAAAACTTTCCGCTGTATACGGTCCGGCTCCCAAGCCGATCCTTTTCTGCGACGACGATTCTGTCATCGGTTCCGAATTCTATTTGATGGATCGGCGGCACGGCCTGATCATCCGCGGACGTTCTCCTGATGAGCTGGCCAATTCGCCGGACCTGCAGCGACGTGTTTGCGAAAACTTCATGCGTAACCTCGCGGAGCTGCATTCACTCGATTACGAAGCTGCGGGCCTCGGCGATCTCGGCCATCCGGAGGGCTATTGCCGACGCCAGGTCGAAGGCTGGACGAAACGATACTTCGCGGCGAAGACGGACGAATGGCCGGAACTCGAATCGACGATCGCGTGGCTGAACAAGAATATTCCATCCGAATCGGGCTCGTCGCTCGTGCACAACGATTACAAGTTCGACAACATCATGCTCGATCCTAACGATCTGACGCGGATCACGGCCGTCCTTGATTGGGAAATGGTGACCGTCGGAGATCCACTGATGGATCTTGGGACGACACTAGGCTACTGGATGTCGCCCGACGCCGGTGACGAGATGCTGAATATGCCGTTCAACCCACGTGCGTTGATGGAGAATATCTCGCGTGCTGAGCTCGTCGAGATGTACGCCACAGCGTCCGGGCGCGATGTTACGAACATTCTCTTCTATTACGTCTTCGGGACGTTTAAGATCGCCGTGATCGCCCAGCAGATCTACGCAAGATTCGTAAAGGGATTTACACAGGATCAGCGGTTCTCGACCTTCGACCGATTTGTCGCGGCGTTGGGTCAGATCGCCTCGCGCGCGCTTGATCGGGGATTCATTTAACTAATATGCTTTCGGACCTTCCCGGCGTTGAGGACGCGCAAGATAATAGCCAAATGCGAAGCGTCTGGTTTCGCCCCAACGGATCGGCGGTGCGAAGCCGAACGCGATATATGGACCGACGCGTCGCGTCTGATATCACCCGTCAGCCGAAT
>JBDTWZ010000175.1:0-6427 GCA_040006435.1 Acidobacteriota bacterium | reverse complement strand
GCGATCGAAATTCTTGTTTCGAATTCGCGGACGCGTGAGTACATTGAAAAAGGTGAGAAGGAGGGACGTTCGATCACCGACGCGATGAATGATGGCGAGATGGAAGGTATGCAAACCTTTGACGCGGTGCTCGAGAACCTGATCCGCACCAACCAGATAACCAAGGAAGTCGGCCTTTCATACGCATCGAACGCCAACAACCTCACGCTTCAAATAAGTGATATGCAGCTGCCGCGGGAAGATGAGCCCGGCAGTGGTCAAGTAGAAACGACCGACGTGCCGTCCCCTCAGCCCGTAGTACCGAAACGTACGGGCGATACGCCGCAGATCGAAGGCTTTGAACTAAACGGGTGATGAACCATCCTCGCGGCAGATGCGATTGACAGCACCGGTAATTTTCTATTTCGAAAACCGTCCTAAAGGTGACGTGAGCGGGATTGCGATCCAACGACAGTTGATCTGTGGTCTAGGAATTGGATCCGGGCAGAAGTTCGTAGTTGCCCATTTGACGATTGTACGAATCGAGGGCCCCGACCTCGTCGGCGGTGGCGTCCAGCATTTGTTTCGTCATCGCGATCGAATCTGAAAGCTGCTCGAAATCGAGAAGCGAGAATTTCTCCGGCGTGGACATCGTGACGATTTCGTCGTTGAGATAGCTGAAGAAGTTTTCGATCGACTGAAGCTGGCCCTCGACGAGCTTGACGCTACGCTCGATCTCGTCAAAAGATGCTATCCGGCGTTTCAATATCTCCACATTGGTCTGCTGGACGCGTTTTGTCTTCTCATCCGAACCGGCATTTTCGGCGGCCCGATAAGCCTGCGAAAGCTGATTGTGAACGGCCTGACGGTTGATCGATTTCAGATGTTGCTTGCGGCGGCGATAGACGTCGAGCAAGTCGACGAAATCTTCCCACCGATGATCGAGCGTTCTCAGGTTCGACGGCAGCGTCCCGGCACCGGTGAACTTCTTGTAATTGTCCTGGATCTTTTCTTTCAGCCACCGAAGGTATTCGACAGCTTCACGTTCGCGCGGCGTGAAAGTCTTGATCAACTTCTCGCGGGCGGTTTTTCCGGCGAGGAAGAGGCGCTCCTTCTCGCGTCTCTGAACAAGCTGGCGATAGTACGGAAGATTAGGCACGATCATCACGTAGATAACTTCAGCGATCAAAGCCAGCAACAGCGGCCATATGCTCTGCGTGTAAGCGGCAGCGACCGCAAAACCGGCGAGACCCCAGAAATTGAAGGGTTCCTTAACCGCTTCTTTCATGTAGCTCGTTTGAAATCGTTGGAGGTCCCGCTGGTATTTCGCCAAGTCTGCCATAAGTTACTAGATGCCGATCTAGTTTGACGCGTTCGATGGTAAGTAGAGGGTCGTCCCTAATTCGAGCGGTTTGAGTCCGTCGTGTCGTTTACGATGATCGGATCGAGAACGTCTTCGCTTTTGGCTTCGGCTCCCGCGGCGATCTGTTTGCTGCCCGCCGACGAGCCCGGACCAAGCAATCCCATCTGCTGCTTGTATTCGAGGAGCTTGTCCTGAAGCTGGATGTCCATCGCTTCACGCTCGATGTCCTGCATCTGTGAATCGACCGAGCTGGTGCCCAATTGCAGTTTTGCTTCGGCAGCCGCGACGCGGCGATCGATCTTTTCGCGCATTTCGTTGAAGGTAGAAGCATCGTCGCCGATGTTGAAGGTCTCCATCGTCTGGGCGAGTTGTTCCTGAAGCTTGGCCTGCTTGGCTGCTGAGATGAGCTGCATCGCCTCGGCGCTGCGCTTCTTCATGTTCAGAACGTAGTTGTCGCGAGCCTTAAGGGCCTGTTTCGATGCGAGCGAAGCATGTTCCAATTGTGCTCCCGTCCGGTCGAGATCCATCTGAGCTTGCTGAAGCTGGCCGATGTACGCCGTAGCGATATCGTCCCGGCCCATTTTGACGGACGCCTTAATCTTCGAATCGAGGTCAACGACCTGCTTCTCGAGGTTCTCCGTATTCTTGATAAGGAGTCGCTCGGTGGCCATTACCTGAGCCACCGAATTATTCAGCTCCGGCACACGGTCCCGCATGTCGCGGATCGTCTGCTGGAGGACCAGCTCCGGATTTTCGATCCTGTCCAAAGCGGCACCGGTACCCGCAAAAAACACACGTTTTAATCTTGCCCACAATCCCATTTTATCAACCTGCTCCTAAAGAAATATGCTGACAAACGCTCGCCAAAAAAACTCTACGATGCTGTATTTAGAGAAGTTGCATTTTCCGAAATCAGTATATCAGGAAAGTCAATTGTATGAGTAGTATCCGGGAGCCGCATGCACCGAGGGTCTTGCAACCGATTTGAGGGGGAGCTGAATCAAAGAACGCGTTCGGCGCGCAAGTTATCTAATCCACGGCGTTCAGAATAACGAGTGGCTCGGAGCGAGAATAGTCGCTCCGCCTGTTTTTGGAGTAGCATGATCTCACCTCACTTCACTTCACTTCAGGAACAGCTTGCTATTACACGGGTTTGGAAAAAATTACGCTAATGAAAAGAATTGTTTCAGGGTTGTTGCTTTTCTCGGTTTACTGGTCGATGTTTCTACCGTTCGCCCGATCTGCGAACGCTCAGGCGGTTGCGAATACACGAAATAGCAGAATGAAGGAAACACCAGAAGGATTGACGTTTCGCCTCAGCGAGGGGGCGGATGGCTCGGAGACGCGGGTGAAGCAGCAGCTCGGTCCCGCCGATCCTCTGTCCGGCGACGAAGCCGCTAATCTTTTGAAACGTCTGGCCGCCATCAAAACGGATCCGGACGACGAGACAGAGTTTGCAAAACGAATAGGGACATTGCCGGCGCCAAAGACAGGCAAGCAGATCGCGGTCAAGTTTCCCTCCGAAGATCAGCTCGGCACTCCGAAAGTGAATCCGGGAGCCTCGCTCGAAGTAGTTCGATTCTCGCCCGAGGGCGAAGTCTCGTTAGCACCGGATCTGAGCGTCACATTCTCGCAGCCGATGGTCGCCGTGACCTCGCAGGAAGAAGCTGCGAAATACGCACCGGTCGAGCTGACACCGCAAGTCGAGGGTCGATGGCGATGGCTCGGTACGAGGACGCTGATGTTCGATACGGACAAGCGTTTTCCGATGGCGACGAAATTCACGGCGCGTGTTCCTGCCGGCACGAAGGCGGCAAACGGACAGACTCTCGCGAAGGATGTTGTTTGGACCTTTACAACGCCGCCGCCAAAGGTCGAGCAGATGATCCCGAATGG
The DNA here is from genome assembly GCA_040006435.1 of Acidobacteriota bacterium. Lineage (GTDB taxonomy): Bacteria > Acidobacteriota > Blastocatellia > Pyrinomonadales > Pyrinomonadaceae > OLB17. The sequence goes on along the minus strand of JBDTWZ010000175.1, from coordinate 3,189 downwards.
ACAAGTCGTCCGACGTGACGCGCTGATATTCATCTCGTTCGATCAGGCGATCAGTCCGGACTCGGTTTTGAAGACTATCAGCGTCAATGGTGGCGGGCGGCGGATCGCGACGCGGCTTGCTACCCAGCAAGAGATCGACTCCGACGGGACGATCGCCTATTACGCGAAGCAGGCTCAACCCGGACGATGGATCGCTTTTCGGGCGGTCAATGCAGACGGTTCAACCGAGAACGCACTGCCTCCCGCCTCATCGATCAACGTCAGCGTGGATGCCGGCACGCCATCCGCCGAGGGGCCGCTGAAAACTCAAAAGGCGCAAACATTCTCATTCACGACATACGGCCCGTTCAAATTCGTAAAGGCTTATTGCGGCTGGCAGCAGAACAAGAACTGCACTCCGTTTCACGACTGGTATCTGGAATTTAAGAACCCCATCGACGCGTCGAAGTTCTCGAAGGAGATGGTAAAGGTGACGCCCGCGGTCGAGGGGCTGAACGTGTATCCATCGGGGAATCACCTGTACTTTCAGGGTTACAAAAAGGGGAGCACAACTTATACGATCAGCGTCGACGCCTCACTGACGGATTCGTTTGGCCAGAAACTCGATCGAAGCGTCTCGACGACAATTCGTGTCGGACCGGCGGATCAGAATCTTTATGCCCAGGGCGGACCTATGTCCGTGATCGATCCCTTCGGCAGCCGATCTTACTCGATCTATTCGACAAACTTCTCGTCGGTTCGCGTGAAGCTTTACGCGGTCGAGCCGAAAGACTGGTATCAGTATCAGCAATACTATCGTCGTTTGAACTACGACGATGGTAAGCGGCCCGCAATTCCCGGCCGCGTTGTTTCGGACAAGACGGTCGCGATTGCCAGTAAGCCGGACGAGTTGATTGAGACGCGGATCGATGTTTCCGCGGCGCTCAACGAGGGATTTGGAAGTGTGATCGTCGTTTTCGAGCCGGTGGAAGTTAGTACGAAAGCGGTCGCCGTACGTGGCCGCAATTGGAATGTAATAACCTGGCTGCAATCGACGCAAATCGGTCTCGACGCGTTTGTCGATAACACCGAGCTCGTTGCGTTTGCGACGGAACTAAAAACTGGAAAACCGATCGCCGGTGCCGAGCTAACGATCTCGCCGAACGGGGCGGTCGTTAACGGCAACGTGTCAGCGGTCGGTGAAGACAAGGGCTGGGTCGATTGGGCGTGGGATCTAATTACCGGAACAGGCGGACCCAACACCGGCGAGATCGAGTCGTTCGATGCCAACGGCGCCGAGATAGAAAGTGAAGCTGTGGCCGAGGCCCAGACGAATCGCACATCGGCGAACGGCGTGCTCCGACTGACGCTGCCCGCGTCGCAGAGCTCCCCAAGTATGCTGATCGCTCGTCGTGGAAAAGACGTTGCGTTCCTGCCCGAAAATTCCGATTACTACTGGCAGGACACCGGCAACTGGTACAAGAAGTCCGAGACGGATTCGCTACGCTGGTTCGTGTTCGACGACCGTGGAATGTATAAGCCGAAGGAAGAAGTCGCGGTCAAGGGTTACATCCGACGCCTGACCGGCGGAAAGCTCGGCGATGTTGAAGGCCTCGGCGATGTGGCGAGCGGCATCACCTGGTCGGTGAAAGATCCTCGCAATAACGAGATCGCAAAGGGAACCGGAAACCTAAATGCCTATGGCGCATTCGATCTGAAATTCACACTTCCGGATAACGCAAATCTCGGCTACGCGCGAATCGATCTTTCGACGAGCAGCAGTCTTTCGGGTGACAGTTTTTCCCATCAGTTCCAGGTTCAGGAATTTCGGCGGCCCGAGTTTGAAGTGACGACCAAGGTCGAAAGCGAGGCTCCGCATTTCGTCGGCGGCAAGGCTGACTTGTCGGTCGAGGCAAAGTATTACGCTGGGGGCGGGCTCGCGAATGCAGAGACGAATTGGACGGTTACCGCGACGCCGACAAATTACACTCCGCCGAATCGCGGGGACTACACGTTCGGTACATGGGTTCCATGGTGGAGGATCTACGATCACGGTGGTCTTGACTTCAGCGGACGCGGGTTCGGCGGAGGCGGAACGACTCAAACGTTCAAGGGTGTGACGGACGCGGGCGGGAAACATCTACTCAAGATCGATTTCGAATCGGTTAATCCGCCGCGGCCGTATAGCGTGAACGCGTCGGCTTCGGTCCAGGACGTGAATCGTCAGACCTGGTCGAGCACGGCGACCCTTCTCGTGCATCCGGCAGATCTTTATGTGGGCATCAGGACGCCGCGGACCTTTGTGCAGAAAGGCGAAAAGATCGTCGTGGAATCGATCGTGTCGGACATCGACGGGAATCTCGTCGCGGGCCGCGACATCGAGATCAAAGCTGTTCTCAAAGATTGGCAGTTCGATAAGGGAGCTTGGAAAGAGGTGACGGTCGATGAGCAGACTTGCGCGGTGAAATCGCCCGAAAGCTCCCCTCCTGCCGGAGGAGGGGTGGCAGCCGCTTCGGCTGACGGGGTGGTGGGAGCGAAGTGCGAGTTCGTCGCAAAGCAGGGCGGTCGATACACGATCACCGCGACCGTCATGGACGATCGCGAACGATTTAACGAGAGCGAGTTCACCATTTGGGTTCCCGGCGGAAAGACTCCGCCGAAGCGCGACGTCGAGCAGGAAGAAGTTCAGATCATTCCCTCGAAGAAAGATTACGCACCTGGCGATGTCGCGGAGCTCCTAGTGATCGCTCCTTTTACTCCTGCTGAAGGCGTGCTGACATTGCGGCGTGACGGGCTCGTGAAGACCGAGCGCTTTTCGATGAAGGACTCATCGGTGACGTTGAAGATTCCGCTTGAAGAAGAGTATTTGCCCAACATATATGCGCAAGTGGATCTGGTGGGTGCAGCGCCGCGAACTAACGACAAGGGCGAAGTGGATCCAAAGCTCGCGCAGCGTCCGGCATTCGCGAGCGGGAATATCAACCTCGCGATCTCAACGGCATCGAGGAAGCTGACGGTGACCGCGGAGCCGCAAGACAAAACTCTCGCGCCGGGCGGCGAGACGAAAGTTACGGTTGAAGTTAAAGACAGCGACGGAGCGCCCGTCGCAAGTAGCGAGGTCGCGGTCATTATTGTCGATGAGAGCGTGCTGGCTTTGTCGAATTATCGGATCGCCGATCCGGTTAGTATTTTCTACACGCCTCGCGCTCC
>JBDTWZ010000174.1:0-6428 GCA_040006435.1 Acidobacteriota bacterium | reverse complement strand
GCCTTTACGGCCGGGCCGCGTGCTGCCGATTATTATGCCGATCCTGATCATACTTTCCCATCTCACCTTGTCTAAGTTTCCGTCCTACTTTTGGCGAGTGTAATCTATCCAAACCTCTTTCCCGAACCGCCTTCGTGAAAATAAAAAAAGGACGGACGCTGTCGCCCGCCCTTCCTTCAACTGACGAAGGAGATTATTTCTTACAAAAACCTTCGCTGCCCTTTGTTACAACCACGCAGTTGGTTTCCTTTTCAAAACCTTTCATTCCGGTGTCAGAGCCGGTCGCGGTCTTGATCGTTTCGGCCTTGCCGTTGCGGGTAAACTCGATGACGTCGTCCTTTGCCTTTCCGTCGTAGGTTTTCGCACCGTCGAGGTTTGCGATCTCGACCGAGTAATTGTCGCCTTTCTTAGTGATGTCAAGGTATGTTCCCTCAACACCCGCCCAACGTCCGACGAGTGCGTCCGCTTTGCCGGCCGCTACGTTCGCCATCGGGCTTGGTGATGCGCCGGGTGACGCAGTAGCCGCCGGGCTCGGCGATGCCGGAGGTTTCACTTCCGGAGTGCCGCTGCACGCCGACGTCGCGACAAGCATCGTCGCGAGAATGATCCAAACTCCAAGATTCAGAATCCCAAATCGGGACGGTCTTCTCATTTTTTTGATGTTCATTGTTTTGGTCAGAGCCATCGCTTCGAGGATGGAATAACCGGCTGCAAGAAACGCGGTTCTTTCAGTCGAAGCAGCCTGTATTTCGACTCCGCAATGCATAATCCGTGATCATGCGCAGATCAGTCTTTCAATAGCTTCCAGCAACTGAAAACATCTCCTGCGATTGATCACCGCGAATGAACGAAAGGCCATGGAAAACTTGCAGAAAATCGATGACGCGAGATTTTTTCTGTGATTTGATCCTTTGCCAGCGAAGCAGCGGCAAAGAAAAAGGCCCGCACCGGTTAAGGCAGCGAGCCCATTTCATCTTATTTCTACCCTATTTCAAGTCAAGAGCATTGCGCCGACATGACTTTCACGAGTGTCCCTACCGAACGTTGACCTCAAAGGCTACTTTCCGGACCGGATTTTACCTGCGAGCGAGCGATAGGCCGGGAAACGGGCAACCCGCCCCCCTTTTTGGCTACTAAAAAACGTTTTTAGTTCGACAATCTTAACCGAGCCCCTAGGGCAAAGTCAATAACTTTTTCCCGACGATTTCTAACTCGTTTTCGGGGGCAATTTAGCCATGAACTTAGCGTATTCGTAGGCTATTTCCTCGCCGGTCCGGGTGTTTTTATACGCCTTTTCCCGATGCGAAATCTCGGTAAGTTGCGTGGCCGACATATCGCCGAACGTCCCCATGACCCAGTCAAGGGAATGCTTTTCCTCGGCACTTAGAAAATCAGGGGCGGAATTCTCTCCGGCGCGAACCAATTCTGCCGAGTTAAGCTTGGAAATTTCGATGACGCCGTAGTGATTTAAGGTTTCCAGGGTTTCCTCATAGCTGTCCGGCACGGGTCCGTACGGAAGGTGCACGTATCTTGACCCCGATATCGACGAACCGTAAAGGTAGTAATTGGCAAAGTCAGCATAGAAAAGAAGCTTGTTCAACTTGGTCTTATAAAGATCGGCCGTCCGACCTGCCAGGTACGACACCATCGCAGCCATTTTTTCTAACGAAAAAGCACGGTATCCGGTAAACACCGTCGCTTCGTGCCCGGACATCGAGACGACCGGTGAGCGGGCAGGAACCGAAACCCCTTCCGCCGCGTCGAGCATCCGTGCAAATTCTCGTGCGTCTTCGTAAGACGGCGAGGTCAGGCGCTCAACTGCGTCTTCGAAAAGAAGATCGAGCCGCGCACCGAGCCAATCGACCACCGAATTCCTAATCGTCGATTCAGAATACTCGGTTCCGCAATCGGCCTTTATGGACTCGCGCAACTCGCTGACCAAGGGCTCCAGACGTTTTTCGGGGATCTCAAAAGTTATAGTGCTAGCTTTCATAAAACGAGATATGCGTACAGACGAAGCATCCTAGCGCAATTGAACGATGACTGTAAATAGCTAGTTTCAAAGGGTTAAGCAGTATGTCCCTGCTTAAATGCTCGGGCGATAGGTCAGGTTAAGGCCCTTAACGTTTTCAATCCTTGCGCGGTTTCAGGCTTTGGCAGATCATGGTCGCGAGCATCGTCGCGCAAATTTTTCCGTCAGCGACGGCGTCCGCGGTGCAGACGGTCAACGTCCGGCCGTAGCGTTTGACCTCGGCACGAGCAGTGATCATATCTCCCTTCGCCGGAGCGAGCAGGTTCACCTTAAATTCGACGCTTAGGACGTATGCATCTGCGGGCATCAACGTAAACGCGGCGTAGCCGCACGCGCTGTCGAGTACGGTTGTGACTATGCCGGCGTGCATAAAGCCGTCCTGCTGTGCCAGGTCTTCGCGCGGAGCGATCTGGATCTCAACAATTCCAGGTTCGACGACCGTCAGCGAGGCTCCGATCAGATGCATCACCCGCTGCCGCAAGAAACTGCGGCGAACGCGGCTCTCAAAGTTTGCGTCTTGCGGTTCGAATTCGGTTTTCATTTCGTATCAAGATGATATACAATCTCGCAAAATTTAATAACTATGCTGTTCCTCTCCCAGTCGGCAGCCGTCTATGGCATCGACGCACTCATAGTAGATATCGAAGTTAACCTTCAGCCTGTAGCGAAGGAGAATGAAGGTCAGCCCGTGACGATCGTCGGGCTACCCGATACCGCGATACGCGAATCACGAGAGCGTATCCGGGCCGCGATCACGAACAGTCGATACTTTTTCCCGATTCACAAAACAACCATCAATCTCGCTCCGGCGGACGTGCGGAAAGAAGGCGCAAGCTTTGACCTTCCGATCGCCCTCGGTATTCTCGGTGCTCACGGCGATCTCGGCAGTCTGGAAAATCTGACCAACGTTCTGAGTGTCGGCGAACTCTCCCTCGACGGACGCATTCGGCCGGTACGCGGAGCGCTCTCGATCGCGTTGACCGCACGCGGAGCCGGTATCAAGCATCTCGTGCTCCCGGAAGAGAACGCGACCGAAGCGGCAGTCGTGCGGGGGATCGATGTCTATCCGGTCCGCGATCTGCGTGAGGCCGCATTGCTCGTTCAGGAGATCGGATCGGGAGATCGGACACGGGTGCCGCCGTTGATACTCGACATCGCGGAACTAAAGCAGCGGGCGATCAACAACCGGTTCGATTTTTCCGAGGTTCGCGGACAGGCAACTGCGAAGCGAGCGTTAGAAGTCGCGAGCGCCGGCGGTCATAACATTCTGTTCGTCGGTCCGCCGGGATCTGGCAAGACGATGCTCGCGAAACGTCTGCCGACGATCCTGCCTCCGCTCGAATTTGAAGAAGCTCTCGAGATCACAAAGATCCACTCGGTTGCCGGGCTCACGGGCCGTTCGGGTTTGATCACCGACCGGCCATTCAAATCGCCGCATCACACTGTGTCACAGGCCGGATTGATCGGCGGCGGATCGATCCCGCGGCCCGGTGAAGTATCGCTCGCGCATCTCGGCGTTTTATTTCTCGATGAGCTGCCGGAATTTGACCGCAGCGTTCTCGAAGTTCTCCGTCAGCCGATGGAGGACAAACAGGTGACCATCTCGCGAGCTGCGACGTCGCTGACGTTTCCGGCGAACTTCACCCTCGTCGCATCGATGAATCCGTGCCCGTGCGGATACTTCGGTTCGACGCGTGCGTGTACCTGCAACGAGTTTCAGATCAAGCGATATGTAAGCAAGATCTCGGGTCCGCTGCTGGACCGCATCGATATTCACATCGATGTACCGGCCGTAAAGTTTGAGGAGCTTAGGGGAAAGAACATCCCCGTCGGTGATCCGTCGGAGAAGATACGAGATCGCGTGATCGACGCACGCGACATTCAATTGAAAAGATTTGAAGGCGATGGCGTCTTTTCTAACTCGGCCATGTCTCCGAAGCAGATCAGAATATTTTGCCCGCTCGATTCGGAATGCGAGGCTCTTCTTGAGAAGGCGATGACCCGTCAGGGCCTCTCGGCCCGCGCGCATGATCGCATCCTGAAAGTGTCTAGAACCATCGCGGATCTCGCCGCGAGCGAAGATATTCAACCCGGTCACATCAGCGAGGCGATCAACTATCGCTCACTCGATCGAAATTACTGGGTTTGATTTTCGACCTGGAATTGAGTTTGAATTGACCGGATTGAAAACATAAAATGATCGCGCATCGTCAATGACTGAACGAACTTCTGCGAAGCGATAACGTCTGTTACGAAGATTCCAAAGGAGAAACAACCGCGATTTCTTCTTTGCCTATTAAAGCGAAAATAGTCTCGGCAAATAACTTTGTATCTATCTTTCTATGTTTCTTCGGAAGCGTAATCGGGTTTTTCCAAACAGCTTCGGCCGAGTGTTTGATCCCAGATACAGCTATTTCCACAAGCATTAGGACCATATTCGGGCGCTCCTTGTTAACAGATCACTGTGCGGTAAAACTAAATAGGGATTTCGAAGTGGAAGGCGGCGGCGGCCTATAGAAAGACGGCTATCGGGTAATGGTAAGTTTCCGCAAGCTGTTTCGCCTGCCGGCCGTTGATCTCCCGCTTACCCTTCAAGACATCTGAAACGACCGATTGTCCGCCGAAGATCGGTGCGAGATCCACCTGCTTGAGTCCGCGCTCCTCCATAAGTACTTGTAAGCTTTCGACCGGCGAAGTAAGTTTTCCGATCGGGTACGCCTCGTCCTCGAATTTTTCCACCAAGCAGGAAAGCAGTTCAAAGATGCGAGCTTCCGCCGCGGTCCAGTTCTCTTCGCCCTTTCGGATCAGGCGGTTGAGCTTCATCAGCGCTCGCTCGTTCTCCTTCTCCGAGTTGATCGCCGTCGGCAAGTACTCAGCCAGAAGCTCCGCATATCCGACAATTTCTCTGTTTTCAGTTCTCTGTTTTCGTATCGCAACCATACTGCCTCCACCGACGCATCCGCTTATTCACAATCGGACTTCCATTTATCCTTGTCGTATTCCTTGTGGCTCATCACCGATCTTAGATACACCGTCTGAAACCTGTAAACGATTTTCGCAATCACGCGGTACTTGCTACCGCCGACGTTGAAGACCGTGCATGTTCCCACTTGATCCACAGTCGGGAATGTGAGCTTTAATTCAGGGAAATTTTTCGCTGCCGTTGCTTTCAGTCGACGGAACCATTCGTCGAGCGGTTTCTTCGCCGCAGGATTGCGAGCCCCGTATTCCCGAATCATCTTGCGAGAAATTATTCTCATCGCGGTGGCGTGTCCTCGAGACATAAGAAATATAGCAACTTGCTATATATGTGTCAAGAAAAACATCGCAATATGCTATATACAAAAACACCTGATCGGGTCGGAGTAAGCCGCCATCCCGAGTTGTCGATTTGATCTCGGCAACGTGCTGCAGGTGCCTACCATGACAAAGCGCGCCGTAAAAGTGTAAACTTGCTCACAGAAACCCGCGATTGCTAGTATTTACAAAATGAGATATTCGAATAGAGGGGGAAATCAGATTGGCTAAACGTGTGATCCTCGTGATGCGTTATCACGTGATCGAACCACTCGGAGTACTTTACCTGCTTGGCATCGCGAAAAGCCAGGGGTGGGAAGCCGAGGTTGTGCTCATCAAAGAGTCGGATTTTACTCCGCTTTACGATCTGGCGAAGAGTTTCAAACCGGACGTTGTCGGATTCTCGATCTGGACCGGCTGGCATGTGCAGACCTTCAAGGCCTGCGACGAAGTCCGCGCGATGGGTTTCCCGGTTGCGATCGGCGGACCGCATGCGACGTTCAATGCCGACGCATGTCTGCCGCACGCCGACTGGGTTGTTAAAGGCGAAGGATTTCGTCTTTTCAGACAGCTTCTCGAGGGCGATCTCAAATACGGTATTCACTTTGACGAAGAACGAATGGCCGAAGGCTTTCCGGTTCCCGACCGCGAGCTTTTATACAAGCGTTATCCCGAGCTCGGTACGAGTCCGATCAAGAGCATCATGTGCTCGGTCGGTTGTCCGTTCAAATGCAGCTACTGCTACGCACCGCACTATAACAATATGTACGGCGGTTTCGAGCTCACGCTCCGGCCGGTCGATGAAGTTGTCGAAGAAGGGCTCTGGATCCGAGAGAACTATCCGGGCGAGCTGATCTATTTTCAGGATGACATTTTTGGCTTCAATATCACCTGGCTGACTGAGTTTGCCGAGAAGTGGCCAAAGAAAGTTGGAATTCCATGGCACTGTCAGATCCGGCTCGAGATGACACGCGACGAACGGCGGCTCGATCTTTTCCGGAATGGCGGATGCACCGGCATCACGCTGGCGATCGAATCGGGGAACGACTTTTTACGAGAGTTCGTGCTGTTCCGCGGCATGTCGGACGAGTTGATCGAA
>JBDTWZ010000173.1:0-6701 GCA_040006435.1 Acidobacteriota bacterium | reverse complement strand
AGCATTCGGATTGATTCCCGCTCCGCTCACCCGCTGGATCCATCCGTTTCTGATAAAGACCAAACGGTTGACCGGATCGCCTTCCTGAAACAGTACGTGACCTTTTTCGTAAACCGCAAAGCGTGCGGCATCGTTCAAACGTTGAAAAACGTTGTCGGAAATATCATCCTCGGCAAAGTCTTTCAATTCATTTAAGGACAGCGATAGCCCATACGATCGATAGTCGCGGTTTATTGCCTGACCAAACTTTGGAAGCTTGCGCAAAAGACGCAGCGCGGGACGCGTAAATTCGAGGACGGTCGCAGGTCCGGCCGACGATGGCACCCTTACCGTCGCTGTCCTCGGTGTCCCGGAAAGAAGAGCCATTTCTCCGAACGAGTGGCCCTCGGGAATTTCACCGATGACTTCCATCGCGGTGCTCGGCTCCGCAACCGAAGCCTCGAGGATTCCCTTTACGAGGATGTAGAAAATACTGCTTTCCCAGGTGTGTTCCTGGACTATGATCTCGCCCGGCTGGAATTCGAGCAGGCGCGCGTACGGACCGATCTTGTTGTCGCGATAGGCGCGGCCAAACAAGATAATGTCCATATCGAGTTCGTTTCGAAATTCACCGTTCGGTAATTGCTCGACAAGCTCCGAAATGCTCTCGACATTTCGAAATGCCTCGACGACGTCCTCGTGCCTTTTGATCTCACGCGGCATTTTCTTTTTGACCTGAAGCGGACAGGGCTAATGAATCTTAGCGCAAAATCAGGAACAGGATAACTACTGCGATCAAAGCGAGGAGAAGAAGGACGCCGAGCGCGGCTCCCCATTTCAGCACATTCGACGGCGCTGATCGGTCAGGCCCCGATTCTGGTCTGACGGGAGGATCAGGAGCCTCGGAAATGTTCAGCTCCATATCCGAGAGAACCTCGTTAAAGAAACTCTTGGTGAATGTGGCGGTGTTGTGTGTCAATTCAAATTCCGAAGCGCCGCCCTCGCGTTCCGGTACAAATGAATGACTGCAGTATGGGCAAAAGGCCTTTGCCTCATCTACCGTCCTGCCACATTTCACACACTGCTTGTCACTCATTGCCTAGTTTGGTTTGTGACAGATCGTGCAGTCCTTGGTTGTCGCGAACCCGGCTTTCTTTATCAGATCGGGGCGAACTTTGGCGGATGCGTCATGGCATGTGTTGCAGTTGATATGGTACGCGAGTTCGTTATTCAGTTCCTTCGTCGTCGTCTTTCCGGCGTCTGAATAGGATGCGGTCGGTATCGTCTTACCGTCGGGAACGCTGTCGGTTTGAAAGTGGCAGCTGCGACATTCGTTTACCTTCTGCGCGGATGACTTCCACGAAGCGAGTGTCAGCGCGACGTCGCGAGTCGAGGTTACAAGAGGTGGTTTGAGTGTCGACTTTGGCTGATCCGTGTGATGACATTCCGCACAGCTTACGACCGACTTGCCGTCAGGACTGTATGTTTTTACCGCGTGGTTCTCGTGATTGAAATCGACCGTGCCGTATTCGGAAAGGCTGTCTTTCCCAAGAGTGAATTCCTTCGGGATCGCCTTGTCACCTGCCGCAGGTTTCGCGGCATTTGAATTTGTCGCCGCATTCGACGCAGGAGGCGTCGCCTGTGGAGCCGTCTGCGCATGTGCCACGACCGGATCGATCTTCGAGATCGAACCCGTGAACAGAATCACGCCTGCGGACATTAAAACGAAGATTGAGACGACAACTACTTTGGCGGGGTTTCTCATAGTCATGCCTATTAAAACTCGCATTCGAGGTGCATGTCAATAATTTGGAATGGAACCTACGGCAGCATGTCGAAGCCTGAACCGGCGTGGCATCGACGGCAATTCGCAAAATCCGCTTCGCCGAAAGCGCGTCGGTCATTGTGACATGTCCGACAACTGACGGCGCCTGCCCTCGCGGAAAAATGCTCGACGGCGACCGGAGCGCTCACTTGTTTGGACTGCACCGTTGAGACTCCGATGGTGTGACATTCTGCGCAGCTGACGCCTTGCCGCAGCGTGTGGTCCGAATGTCGAAAGACCGCCCTGATCACAGCGGTCGTCGAGGGTGTACGCGAGTATGGAGCAGTAGTATGACAAACATTACACGATCCGATCTTGCTCTCGGGAACATGGCAGGTGAAACATGTCGCGTGTGCGGCGATCGTAGAGGGGATCGTTTGCGACGCTCCGGCGGGTGCGTGACACGAAACGCAGCCTTGTGGCGGGAGAGCCTCGCCCCGTGTGTGTGCCGCGTGGTCGAACTTCATATTAAAGCCTTCGTTGAACCTCGCGGGAAACGCCTTCATCGGCGCCGGGACCGTCTGCGTATCGCTGTGACAGGCGGCGCAAATGTTCGACTTCGCATTCGTGAATTCGCTCATGTGACACCCGATGCACGAATCGTGTCCGGAGTATTTCAGTTCGAGCGACCCGCTCTCGCGCTGGTGACACGAGTCGCAGTTGACCTGGTTGTGTGCTTCGACGGTATGCAAGAACGTTCCGAAATCCTTATCGGGATCGGCGATTCGCGTGGCGGCGGAAGACTCGGTATCCACCGCCGTGATCGTTACGTCCGCCCGACGCGCTTCGTTCAGACAGCTCGCCGCGAAAACAATAAGCGCAAACATCGTGATCGATAATTTTACCGCGGTGGATGAACTCATCTGGCTTGATGACTGGGCGGAATCTGAAATCTGCCAACCGCAGGCGCGTGACAATACGTGCACTGAAACGCCGGCTGCTTCGCGGCTATGCTTTCTTCACGTTTCGCGATCTCGGCTTTTATTTCTCCGCCATGACAAGAGCTGGTGCTGCACGTGAGTATCGGGACGTCGGCGTCACGCATCGATCTCAGATCCGCGTTCTGGGTTATGCGGACGTGACATGTCGTGCAGTCCTTGTTCACATGATCCTTGTCCTGGTGATTGAATTTCAGTGAATATCGCTCGGTTGTATTAGTTTCGAAAAATGGCGATGTCAACCGATGGCAGCTCGCGCAATCGGTGCGAGTCGGCTCGACGTTCTGGTAATGGCAATTGAAACACGAAGCGTGACTGCTCGGTTCATTCTTGAAGAATGCGGCGAGCGGCGTGAAATTGTCGCCGACCGTATCACCCAACGCGTTCAGCGTTCCCGCCGGAATACGATTTGCGAATTTTGGCATCTCGGCCGTCGTCTGATGACATATCGCACAGTTATTGAACTGTGGTTTGTCGTCGACCGCACTCATCTTGAAACTCGCCGGCACAAAATGAGCGACTGCGACATCGCGTTTGTTCACCTTCGATGCGATCAGATCCTGATGGACGTTATGCGGAAAGACGGTCGAAAATTCCCGGGACCGCGAAGAGACAGGAAACGGAAAACGCTCAGCGGCACGGGGGCCCGAGCTAACATGACAGGTGGCGCAGATCGCCGGGCGGTTTCCACGAAAAAAATCGCTGCGGTGGCAACTGACGCACGATGCGTGACCCGGATAATCCGCAACATCGGGATAGCCCCTCGCCGCGATCCAGTTCGCCGTTGGAACTTTATGACACGTGGCGCAGTCGATGCGTTTATGCTCGCGGGTCCGGTGCGAAAATTCTGCGCTTCGTCTTTGCGCGATTGATTCGAACAGGAAACTCGCCGCGAAAAACAGCGCGCACGAGCAAACCGCGAATAATCTGATTCCAATCCTCACTTATTGTTACACGGCCCGGTACTGCAAACCGGCAGGTCCCTTACCCACACCTCGCAATTCTTGACGGGCTTGTTGCCATCCGGAACGAGCAGCCGCAGGCTTGCCGGTTTGGCGGCTCCGATCTCCACTTCGCACGCCCAGAGATAGCTCTTGCCGCCGAACTCGATCGGCAAAATATTCGTCACCAGAAATTTTTCCGCCGCCGTCCCGGTCGTCAGAGGAATATCAATAAAAATTGCCTTGACGGTCACCGTGTCGGTCATCGACGATTGCAGCGGTTTGACGTCGCCGAGCAGCGTTTCGGTGATGTGGCGTCGTTGCAGATAGAAACCGCTGGCGAGATTCTCGGGAAGATTTGTCGTCAGCCAGTCGGCAGCGATCGCACGCCGCCCGCGAAATTGCTTCGTGCCTTTGTCGAACGCGGCTCGAAACTCCGGAACCCGCGCGATGTCTTCCTCTGTTATGTCGCGGCAGTACGGAGATTGGCAATCCTCGGTTTTGAGCCAGCAGATAAATTCCGGACTTGCGTTCATCCGAGAATAAAAACAATCGCGCGGCTCGATCGCCGCATTGGCGAGCCTCTCGATAAGTTGTTTGTGATCGGCGAGTCCGCCGCGGATCAGGTAGAAGCGCTTTCTCGTAAGTTTCTCCTGCTTTCCGTCTATCTTGACGCGACCCGATACTTCCAACGATCCAAGTGACTGGGCAACTTGCGCAGTTCCGACAGTTACAAGGATCACCGCAGAGACGCAGAGACGCAGAGATAAGACAATCAGGGCGGGCAGCTTTTGCAATAAGATGAACTTGGTCATGGAGGAAACTCTCGTTCTCTGCGTCGGCCTTCTCCCTGTCTCCCCTTCTCCCCTTCTCCCCTTCTTCGCGTCTCAGCGGTAAACCTGGTGCTAGGGCAACGTGGGACGGGCCGGAAACTTCAGGAAAGGCAGCCGTACTCCGCGGACAAAAACGCGATCCGAACGGATCGCTTCGGGCGGAGCGAACGAATTAGCACCGGCCGCTGCGACAAAATCATCCTGATCAATACCATCTCCGCTGACGCCGATCGCGCCTATGAATGTCGAGCCGCGATAGACCGGCAGGCTTCCGGCAAAGATCTGTATGCCATTTCGAATTTCGGGGATCGAAGTGCACGGGCATGGCGGCATCATCGTTCGTTTCGCCCTCGCATATGCACGGCAAGGCATCGGCGGCGGCACGGTCAAAGCAGTGGAAACCAGATCGAGTTGCAAGCCGACGTTGAATGGACTCCACTCGGTAAGCAACGTGCTGAACGGGCCGCCATTCGTGCCGTTAATTCCATCCGGAAAAAGTGGTCGATGAAGAAAGCCGATCGCCCGATCGCTGTACGCCGTCCCGCCGCTCAAACCTATACCGTCGGCCGACGCGCGAGAGACGTACGAACCAAAACCCGCGGCCGATAATTTTGCTCCCGCGTCCGTGCGAGTGAAAAACGCCGCGGTCCGCGCTTTCTGTACCGCGACATCCAGACCGAAGACCGGCGCATCAAGCTGTCGAAAAATTCCAAGGACCGCTCCGTTCACATCGACGACCGCCATCGTCACACGTGCGTTGCTGCCGATCGGCTGACGGATCGCCCCGCGCGTAATGTTTGCCATTGCGGCGGCGTCCGCGAGTATCTGATTAACCTCGCCGACCGTGATCGTCGCACCCGCCGTGATCGGAAAGCGCATGCTCATCTGGCCCGAAACGCCGCCGATCGTCGCCGAAATAAAATCACTTGCGGGTGCCGCAGTCACCGGTGAAGTCACCACCCCCGGCAAACTGCCGAACGGGATGATCGGCACGCTCGGCGTCGCGGCCACATTCGAAAATGGAAGCCGAATGCCTTCGACTAAAATGTTATCGGCGCGTATCGCAGCCGGCGCTTCGTATCCGCGAGACGCGGCCACCGCGATCACCTCTTCAAATGGTTGATCGTTGTCGTTCGGGTCACGATCGACCGAATACAAGCCGTCGCCTTCGACACCGACACCACCCGCCGCGACACCGTTCTTGTAGATCGGAATGCCACCGGCATCGCCCGACAAACCGAGGGGAAGCCCGGCGATCGAAACATCCGAACAAGGAAGCGTCGAAAACTGTACGCCATAGAGCGGTCCGCCCGGCCGGTTATCGACGCCCGGCGGAAAATGTTCCTGGATTATGAATGAAGCCGTCCGTGTCGTGAACGCATTTCCGCCGGACGAAAAGATCCCGGCGGTCCCGGCTTTCGAGTTCGATGCAGCGGACGATGGAACCAGCAGATCTTCCAGACCCGAGCCCGCGCGGCCGACGCTGCGGATGCGAGTCATCGCCGCGGCTCCGGTCATCGTAAAAGTTCCCAGTAGATTTCCTTCGTTATCGGTGACCGAGACCGTTACGCGCTTGTCGAGCGCGACGGCGGTCGAGACCGCTTGCGAGATGATCGTCTGAACATCCGAAACCGTCAGGCTGTTTTGCGATAGGGCCGGGGAAGCGAGAAGAAGCGAGATCACAACGCCGGCAATACATCCGAATGCTATGTGCCTCATGACCGTTGGAATTCTATACAATATCTATCGAGAGTCAAAGTTCTTCCGGTGCCGGTCGCGGGAAAAATCCGGGAGTCTTCACGTTCACTTTTTCAGGACACTTGGAATCGCAGTATCCACGCTGTGCTAAAATGTCCGAGTTATCTTTCCCCGCTTTATGAAGAGCATTCCGATTCTCGTACTCGTACTTCTCGCATGCACGGTGCTGCTGCCGGCGCAGGCTCCTTCAACGTCGGACAAATACCAATTCGGTGATCGCGCGATTTACGTTCCCGCACCCGATGGTTTCACCAATGTGGTGGGACGGTTTTCTCGAGTTACTGCTCGGATGAGCGCGACTGAAGGTGCCGGATCGGATATGCTCGCGGTGCACGTGCCGGAAACGTTTATCCCGCGGCTGCAGGCTTCGGAAGAGATCGATCTCGGATCCTACACGAAAGTCTCAGCGATCAAAAGCGTTCGAACG
>JBDTWZ010000172.1:0-6707 GCA_040006435.1 Acidobacteriota bacterium | reverse complement strand
CTCCTGACTCCTGACTCCTGCCTCCTGTCTCCTGCCGCCGCCTCAGACAACATCCTGTCCGACAAAGAACATCTGCGCATCGAAGGGGTCCGTGCCGGGGACCCGCCGGTACGTACCGTCGGGACGAAGCGTTCGGGTATTTTCGTTGTCGCGGAGGTAGGCGTCCAGATAGACGTCCTTTAGAAATGCTTTGATCTCGGGAGCCAGTATCGGCACTATGACCTCGACCCGCCGATCGAGATTACGCTGCATCCAGTCGGCGCTCCCGATGTATACTTCCTCGTCGGCCTCTTCCCCACCGTTCGCAAAGTACATCACGCGACTGTGCTCGAGGAATCGTCCAACGACCGACCGCACGCGAATATTGGACGACAAACCCCTAACTCCGGGCCGCAAACTGCAGATGCCGCGGATGATCAGATCGATATCGACACCCGCCTGCGACGCCTTGTATAACTCCTCAATGAGTTCGGTGTCGGTGAGGCTGTTCACTTTCACAATGATCCGTGCTTCTTTTCCGGCAAGGCGGTTTCGCTTCTCGCGGCGGATAAGCTCGGTCAATTTCTCGCGCATGTTCAGCGGCGCCACCAACAGCCGATGATACGTCGTCGGTTGCGAATACCCTGTCAAGAAATTGAAAAGGCTGGTTGCATCGGCGCCTATCTCTTCGTCGGCCGTCAGCAATCCGACATCGGTGTAAAGCCGAGATGTGATCGGGTTATAATTCCCGGTCGCGATGTGCACGTAGCGGCAAAGTTTTCCCTTCTCGCGGCGCACGACAAGCATTAGCTTGGAATGCGTCTTCAGAGTGCTGATGCCATAGACGACATGAACGCCTTCGTTTTCCAGACGACGAGCCCACTCGATGTTCATCTCTTCGTCGAATCGGGCTTTCAGTTCAACGAGCGCCGTCACCTGTTTGCCGCCCTGGCTTGCTCGGATCAGCGAATTTACGACCGGCGAATCCTTACCTGTCCGGTAGAGACAGATCTTGATCGCCTGCACCTGGTTGTCTTCAGCCGCCTCGGCGACAAAGTCCGTTAGCGCTGAATACGCCACATACGGATGATGAAGCAGCACGTCGCGTTTTTTGAGCAAGTCGAAAAGATTTTTCTTTTCCGTTAATACCGCCGGATGAACAAGCGGTATCGGCTTGTCTTTAAGGTCCGGCCGGTCGAGCGCGTAGAGCTGCATCAGATCCGGGATGTCAACAAAGCCGTCGATCTTGTAAATGTCCTGCTCGTACAGCCCGATTCCATTCGCGAGGACCTTAAGCATCTTATCCGGCATCGCTGCGTCGACCTCGAGCCGGACGGGAAAACGAAATCGGCGCCGCTGCAGCTCGCGCTCGAGCGTTCGCATCAGGTCGCCGGCTTCGTCTTCGCGAAGCTCGATATCGGCGTCGCGCGTCACGCGAAATAGGAATCCGTCACTGGTTTTCATGTTCGGGAACAGAGCTTTGGCATTCGCGACGATGACCTCTTCGAGCAGCGTGTAGCGCCCGCGCCCTTTCTTTTCTTCGATGGGTATGAGCCGCGGCACAGTCGGCGGCAGCTTTATCCGCGTGAAGCGTTTTTGTTTGAAAAGATGTTTGAGGCTTTCCTGGGTGTACGTACGGTCCGGTTCGATGATCAGGCCGATGTTCAGGCTCAGGTTGGAGATGTACGGAAACGGGTGCGACGAATCGACCGACTGCGGCGTCAGGATCGGAAACAAATTATCTCTAAAATATTTGTCTAGCTTCTTACGGTCCTTTGCGTCGAGCGACTTGTATGACTCGATCGTGATTCCGGCTTTGGCGAGTTCAGAAAAGACTTTCTCATGAAGGTAGCTTACCTGTCTCTTCAGCAGCGGCCCGAGACGCTTCCCGATCTCTTTCAACTGTTCGCCGGCACTCAATCCGTCGAGGGATCGTTCTTCAACGTGCTCTTCGATCTGTTCTCTCAGGCCCGAAACACGGATCATGAAAAACTCGTCGAGGTTTGTAGAGAATATCGACAGAAATTTTAGGCGCTCGAGCACGGGCAGATCGTCATCCATCGCCTCATCGAGGACGCGCCGGTCGAATTCGAGCCAGCTTACCTCGCGATTGAACAAAGTGGCGCCGTCGAAGGCGTCCCCAGTGGCGGTATCGTTGGGCGCCGCGGAGGTTTTCTGGGATTTGTTCTCGCCGTGACTCATAACCTTGTGAGGGTTGATTATAGACGAATGCTCATGGCGAAGCATCGTTGAGAAAAGATTAGGGGTTTGGCAGTCACGGCGTGATCGTGACTTTTGTGCCGAGAGGTGTCGCCCTGAATAATTCTTCTATCTTATCGTTATCTAGCGCGACGCAGCCCCATGTCCAATCTCGCCGGGTACCGCCACCATGGATGTAGATCTCGCCGCCGAGCGCCGTTTTCTGCGGTGGCATTTGTTTTTTGTCGATTGCAGAAAAGATCTGGCCGTGCTCGAGTTTAGAGATCAAGCCTTTCGCAAGCCCGCGTTCGGCATCCTTCTTTGAGGGATAACTGAGACCAAGGCTAAGGTGAAATTTGCTTTTGGCATTTTTTGTAAAGACATAGAATTCGCCTTCAGGAGTTTTCCCGTCGCCTTCGACCTCCTTGTCGCCGACCGGCTCGAATCCAAGAACAATTGTGAAAGCTTTGATCAGTTTGCCGCTGTCATAAACTTCGAGGGCGCGCTGTTTCTTCCTAATGATTATTTCCGGGCTTTGTAATCCACTACGCATACGTACTTCGCCGCGTGGTCTGTCCGAAGTTTGCGATAGCGCGACCGCACACATCGCCGCGACGAGTGAAATCATGATAACCCGCGTCGCGAATCTACTGGGCATGATCGATGGCGTCTCCTTTCTCCAACATTCGTTTCTCCTCGTCCCGGCCGGTCCGCGCAAAACACAGGAGCACAACAACGTAATGCATCATCGGGATCTAGACACTCGTGCCGGGTGTTTTTTCCGTTCGCCTGAGCATGATTTGCCGAGGCTCATCACCGTCGCCCGCCATATCTATCCGATAGACGACTGATCCGAAAATGAAGTTCGCGAGTTTCTCGGCCCATTCGATGATGACGATTCCCTTGTCGTCTTCCAGTATCTCTTCCAGGCCGACGGAAAAGGCCGGGTCATTGCTATCCGAACGCCAGAGATCAATATGGTAGACATTGAAAGTCTCCGTCTTGTAGAGGTTGACGAGCGTGAAGCTCGGGCTCGTGACCTCATCGACGTCAAACTCGAGCGAGCTGAGAATACCCTTTGTCAATAGTGTTTTCCCGGCGCCGAGTCCTCCGGTCAGCAAGATCACTTCGCCGCCCCGAAGCTCCGCCCCGAGCTCAGCCCCAAGCTCAAAAGTTTCGTCGGGCGAATTAGAGATGCTCTTCCCGTCAATCATTGAACAGCTGGAAGCAGTCGGCTAACGCCTCGGCCGTGTCCGAAGCTGTCATAACGCGCTTTCCGAATTTCTTCTCAGCGATATCACCTGCCAGCCCGGCGATGTAGACCGACGCGATCACCGCGTCGAGGATTTCCGTTCTAGTCTGGACAGCCTGTGCGACAAAGCCCGTGATGATCCCGGTCAGTGTGTCGCCGTTTCCGGCTTTGCCCAATCCTGAATTCCCGGTGGGATTAATGAAAACCTGGCCGCCCGGCTCGGCGATGACGACCCGTTCGCCTTTCAGCACGAGAATGACGTGATGTGTCTGAGCAAACGAACGCGCGGAACCGACGCGATCCTTGAGTTCGCCTTTCTTGGAAGAGCCCGATAGTCTCTGAAACTCGCCGGCATGCGGCGTCAGGATCAAAGGCAATGCGTCCGACCCTTTCAGATCGAACGGTGCGAGGGCGTTCAGTCCGTCGGCGTCGATTACGATCGGTGTCGTTCGCTCGTCGATTACACGGCGAACGAGTTTCCGTGTCGAATCGTCGCCCGAGCCCAGGCCACTCCCGATCGATATGACATCGATATTTGTAGAGAACTGTCTGATGTCATCGAAGGCCCTGTCGGAAACCGCACCCTCGATGGTTTCCGCGATCCCGCGGACCATTACTTCCGGGGCGACGCGTCCAGCCACGGAATCGCGTGATGATTCTCGGGTCGCGATAGTTACCAGGCCAACGCCGGAACGTATCGCCGCGTTGCCGCACAGGACCGCCGCTCCGCTGTAGTTCGCCGAGCCTGTGACAAAGAGCGCGTGGCCCCGCTTGTTCTTGTAAGAATCGACTGTAAATTCGGTCTGGGCCAGCCATCGCGCCGCATCATCACTCTGCACAAAAAATGTTCGTGACGCGGCCGCATTTACCAACTCGCATGGAGAACCGATGTTTACAACATACAGCTCGCCATTGCAGTTCGATGCGGGAGGCAGGACGTTAGCAAGTTTCGGTGCGGTGAACGTGACGGTCACGTGCGCCCGGGGATTCACACCAATTCGTTCGGCCTCATCGGCACACAATCCCGACGGAATATCGAGCGCGACTACAAGCGTCCCGGAATCGCTGTCCGGGTCCGAAAATGCGTCGATGAAAGCCGCGACTTGTTCGAACACTCCATCCAGAGGCCGGGTCAACCCCGTTCCAAAAAGTGCGTCGACGAGAACGTCCGGATCGTCGCTATGAAAATTCAGGCTGTCGTAATCCAGCCATTCTTCAAGCCCCGTGATCTCTTCAAACGCCAGATCGGATTGTGACAGCTCAAACCCTTCGTCCTCGGTGATCTTCCTCAATATTTCGAAGTTGATCCGCGCTTCGTCCTTCGTGTCTTCCGCCAAGCCGAACAGGCACACCTCGACATCTGCACCCTGCTGCCACAGAATGCGTCCGAGTGCCGCACCGTCACCGCCGTTGTTTCCTTTGCCGCAAAGAATCAACACGGTCTTCCCATCAACCGAACCTCCAAGTTTCTCGACGATCACGCGGCTCGCGGAATTAGCGGCATTCTCCATCAGCAGCAACCGCGGAATTCCGTATCGCTCCGTAGTGAGGACGTCGATCTCAAGCATCTCTTCGGCGGTTACGATCTTTTGCATGTTTTTAACTTGCCACAATCGGCAGAAAATTTGAAGACACCGGAGGTCACGGAGCAGAAACATGCCGCGAAAAACACAAAAACCGCATTCAGTTGAAATGCGGTTTCCGTGCAAAACATTGGAGTTGTGAATAGAGTTCGACGGCCGTTAGCGGACCTATAAATGTCTGCCACTGTACTTGATCATCGATTTCTTCCGTTCATTTAATAGAAAGGTTCATTCGACACGCGTTTCCATAAATTGAGGAGAATTCTGGGGTTAGCGGCCAAATATTCTCAAAAACTTGCTCCCGGCGTGATTCGAACACGCGACCTTCCACTTAGGAGGCGGACGCTCTATCCAACTGAGCTACGGGAGCGCATGGCGATTTCGGATTGTGGATTGCGGATTGCGGATTGTCAAGGTGCTTTCGGATCCGGGATCTGGGTTCCGTCCGCACCGTCGTACGTCTTCCAAATCCCAAATCCGCAATCCCAAATCCAAAATCGACTACGAGTCATAATCTATCAGCGACTTCACGTTGTAGCCATTGAACTTCTCGCGGCCTTTCAGGAAGTTGAGCTCGACGACGAAGAGCAACCCCTCGACCTTTCCGCCGAGGCCTTCGACCAGATCAACGACCGCTTTTGCGGTACCGCCGGTCGCCAGCAGATCGTCTACGATCAGCACACGGTGACCCTCCCCGACCGCGTCCTTATGCATCTCGAGAGTATCTTGTCCGTACTCGAGGTCGTAGGAGACGGAAACGCATTCGGCGGGAAGCTTCTTCGGCTTACGGACCGGAACAAATCCTGCACCAAGTTGATAAGCGAGCGGTGTCGCAAAAATAAACCCTCGAGACTCGACTCCGATCACGGTATCGATGTCCAAGCCGCGACACTGTTCGGTGAGCGCGTCGATCGTTTCCTCAAGACCGTTCGGGTCCTTGAGCAATGTAGTGATGTCGTAAAAATTGATGCCCGGTTTAGGAAAGTCGGGCACCTCGCGAATTAATTTTTTTAAGTTTTCCATCTGTGAAGTAGTCGGTAGTCGGTAGTCAGAGTAAATTAGCTCCAAATTTTATTATCGCTCTATTCGAAAAGCCGAAAACGTCCGATCGGGCTCGAGGACGATCTCTTCAACATCTTCAACACTCGAGTACGTCGGACCGGCGGCGAGATCATGCTTGAAAGCCTCGACCGCTCGTTCCGCTCCCTGCGCGAGAGCTTCGACGCTCCCATCATCCAGGTTTTTGACATAGCCGCGAATCTGATGACGCGCAGCCGAACGCTGCGCAAAATACCTAAACCCGACGCCTTGAACCTGTCCCCGAATAAAAAACTTTCTTGCAACAACCATCGTGACTAGCCCAGCGCATCGAGACATTCCATCAAGGGACGCTGCCGGCATGTATAGACCGGCATCCCGCGGAGGGTCGACTTACTCGCCGGCTTTTGCCGCAATTCTTCGGCAAGCGCAAGAAAGTCGTTTGGCTCATCCGTCTCGAACGAGATCACATATTCCTGCTCGCTAAAACCGAACGCATGCGTCATGTGGATCTTTATGTTTTGAAATTTCACCCCAACCATGAAGTTCTCTTCGATCAGAGCGTCACGTTCCTCGCCAGTCTTTTCGTGCCATTCCCTATTTTTGGCGCACGGATAGACGAAGTGATACTTCTTTTCACCTGCCGGAACGTGGAA
>JBDTWZ010000171.1:0-6762 GCA_040006435.1 Acidobacteriota bacterium | reverse complement strand
TGGTTGAAGCCGAGCGAGGACATGCTCGAGCTGACATCCGCTCCACGAGAGAATCGCGTATCGTAAAAGAGCAATTTCGTTCCACGAAGGGCTCCACCCTCTTTTTACGATTCACTGTTTACTTCCTCACACCGTTTGTATCTTGAACGAAATATCCACGGCCCGGGCGGAGTGTGTCAGCCGACCGACTGAGATCAGATCGACCCCAGCCTCGGCGAATGATCGGACGCGTTCGAGATCCATTCCACCCGATGCTTCGATCATCACCGTCGGATTGATATCACGCGACATTCCGACGAGCTTGGCCGCTTCGTCAGGTGTTTGATTGTCGAGCATGATGATGTCGGCACCGGCCTCGATCGCTTCACGCAGCTGCGCCCAGTTCGTGATCTCGACCTCGATCTTGTGCAAATGTCCGACCTTCTGCTTGGCCGCAACAACGGCCTCGGTGATTCCGCCGGCAAGTGTGATGTGGTTGTCCTTGATGAGAACACCGTCGTCGAGACCCATTCGATGATTCTTACCGCCGCCGACCGTTACTGCATATTTTTCAAGCAGGCGTAAGCCCGGAGTTGTCTTACGCGTGTCGACGATCTGGGCGTTCGTCCCTTCGACCGCCTTTACATATTGCCTTGTCAGGGTCGCGACCCCGCACATCCGTTGAAGAATATTCAGCGCAACTCGTTCCCCCGTCAGCAGAACATCGGCGTAACCCTTCAACGTGGCGAAGACGGTTCCCTCTTCGACCTCGTCGCCCTCGGCGTAAGCGGTTTCGATCTCGGGTATCTCGGCATCGAGATGAAGAAATACCGCTTCGGCAACCTCGAGCCCGCAGATCACGAGGTATTCCTTCGCGAGGAAGCGGCCCATCGCACGAAGATCGGGCGGAACAGTCGCCTGCGTCGTAATATCGCCACGGCCGATGTCCTCGGTCAGGAAATCGCCGATCGCAGAGAGAACTTCACCATTGTCGAGCCAGTTCATTAATTGAGTGCCTCCAGATTCTGGCGCAACGTTGCGGCCTGATTTTCGA
Organism: Acidobacteriota bacterium; assembly: GCA_040006435.1. Taxonomy (GTDB): domain Bacteria; phylum Acidobacteriota; class Blastocatellia; order Pyrinomonadales; family Pyrinomonadaceae; genus OLB17. Next base: position 5,729 of record JBDTWZ010000171.1, on the reverse strand, counting down.
TCTCCCCTTTCCGATCTCGCAGTTCATCCACTTTTCCTTTCGGAGCTTTCTCAACAAAATTCGCGTTCGAAAGCTGAGCGTTCAAACGCTGGAGCTCAACATCCAGCTTCTCGATCTGGCCCTGCAGACGCGCACGCTCCTTTTCGAAATCGATCAAGCCTTCGAGCGGAACTGCGATCTCGGCATTTCCCGTCAGCACGGCACGGGCCGAGGCTTTTGGAACATCGAGTGAATCGGTGAGGACTATGTTATCAGCACGTGCAAGTTTTTTGATCTGGGCCTCATTTGACGCGAATACGATTCGCATACCCATCTCACCAGCGATGTGGATAGCAAGCCGATCACCGGATTTGATATTCATCTCCGCACGGATATTCCGCACCTTAGTTATCAATTCGATCACCGACGCCATCTCGCTCTCCGCCTGTTCGTCGATGAGCGAATCGTCACCGGTCGGAAATGTCGTGAGCATGATCGTCTGCTCGGAGGACGCATAAGCGGAATTGTGCAGAGCATTGGAAACGCCGGGCAGCTTCTGCCACAGTTCCTCGGTGAGGAACGGCATGAAAGGATGAAGAAGTCGCAACGCCTGTTCCAGAATCGTCAGAATGCGGCTTCGCGCCTCGGATTGCGGATTGCGGATTGCGGATCGCACCACCCCGTCAGCCGAAGCGGCTGCCACCCCTCCTAAGACGGGAGGGGAGTTTTTCTCCGCGTCGCCGAGTCCCTCATTCCCCGCGTCGAAGGAGGTGATCTCGTCCTTAACCAGCTCGATGTACCAGTCGCAGAAATCGTCCCAGAAAAAGTGATAAAGAAGTTGGACGGCTTCGTGAAACTGATAGGTCTCGAGTGCTCGATTCACCGCCTTTGCGGTTTTGTTTAATCGAGAAACGATCCAGCGATCGGCGAGCGACGCGGTCGCCGGGAGAACCACCCCGTCCGCCGAAGCGGCGGCCACCCCTCCTTCGTAAGGAGGGGAATTCTGAACACTCGCGCCTTCCGAATTCATCAAACAGAACCGAGTCGCATTCCAGATCTTGTTCGCGAAGTTTCGAAACGATTCGACGCGCTCATCGCGCCATGCAAAATCGACGCCCGTCGCCGAACCGGCGAGCGCCATCCGCGTCGCATCGACACCGTACTTCTCGAAGACGACAAGCGGATCGATCCCGTTGTTCTTCGTCTTCGACATCCGCTGCCCGTTCTTGTCGAGCACGGTGCCGTGAATGATGACGTCGTCGAACGGCCGCTCGCCCATAAATTTCAGCCCGGTCATCACCATGCGTGAGACCCAGAGAAAGATAATGTCGCGGCCCGTCACGAGGACGTCCGTCGGGTAGAAGATGTCTAAGTCCCTAGTCCCAGAGTCCCTAGTCCCAGTTTTCGAGACCCCGTTGTGATCGCCACTGCCTGGGACTTGAGACTTGGGACTAGGGACTTCCTCCCCCGTCCATCCCAATGTCGAGAACGGCCAGAGCGCAGACGAGAACCACGTGTCGAGAACATCTTCATCCTGAGTTAGTTTATCTGTGCCGGCCTGTTCGAATGCTTCTTCTTTCGTTCGCGCGACGTAGATATTTCGATCCGCGTCGTACCACGCCGGGATTTGATGCCCCCACCAGAGCTGTCGAGAGATCGTCCAGTCCCTAAGATTTTCGAGCCACGTCGTGTAAACCTTCTTGTGCGGAATCTCGGGAAAGAATCGCGGCGAATTTTCCTCGCGCATCAGCTTTAAAGCCAGGTCGCGCATTTCGTTCATCTTTACGAACCATTGCTCCGATAACAGCGGCTCGATAATGGTCTTGCATCGCTCGCAGTGCGGCAGCGTTACGTCATAGTCCTCGACCTTTTCGAGAAGGCCGAGCTTGTCGAACGCTTCGACGACCTTTTCACGAGCCGCGAATCGGTCGAGTCCGGCGAACGCTGCTCCTGCCGCGGCGTTCATCGTCGCGTCGTCGTTCATGACGATCAGTTTCTCCAAGCCGTGACGCTCGCCGATCTCCCAGTCGTTCGTATCGTGGGCCGGCGTGATCTTTACCGCACCTGTGCCGAATGCCGATTCAACATACTCGTCGGCGATGATCGGGATTTCTCGCCCTGTAAGCGGCAACGCGATCGTTTTTCCGATGAGGTCTTTGTAACGCTCGTCTTCCGGATGGACAGCGACGGCGGTATCACCGAGCATCGTCTCAGGCCTGGTCGTGGCGACGGTGATAGTCGACTGCGGATCGCGGATTGCGGATTGCGGATTTCTCTCCTCTCCACTCCGCGTCTCCCCATCTCCCTCTCTCCCCTTCTCCCCGTCTTTAACAGGGTAGCGTAGGTAATACAGCTTCCCGTCTTTCGCTTTCTCTTCCTTTACCTCAAGATCCGACAGCACCGTCTTATCTTTCGGACACCAGTTTACGATCCGTGTTCCGCGGTAGATCCAACCCTCTTCATAAAGCCGGACGAAAACTTCACGAACGGAGCGAGAGAGATTTTCCTCCATCGTAAATCGCTCGCGGGTCCAATCGACAGACAAACCTTCGCGACGGATCTGGCGTGTGATCTCGCCACCGTACTTGTTCTTCCACTCCCACACTTTCACGGTAAACACCTCACGGCCGATATCGCGCGGCGTTTTGTGCTCGTCTTTCTTTAATTGGCGGGTGACCATCAACTGCGTCGAGATGCCGGCATGATCGACACCGACCAGAAATAAGGTTTTATACCCCAGCATTCTCTTCCATCGAGTAAGCACATCCATCAGCGTGTGCTGCAGGGCGTGGCCCATATGCAAGGTGCCGGTGACGTTCGGCGGGGGGATGACGATCGAAAACGCCTCGGCGTTCGGATCTTGGTTGATCTCCGGAGCAAAAAAACCGCTCGCTTCCCAGCGGGCGTAGTGATGTTCTTCGGCTTGGCTCGAATCGTAAGCCTTTGGTATTTCCATATCTCGGGAAAAGCTAGATGATAAAACAAAAATGGCCAGCTTTCACCTCAGGATGAAAACTGGTCAAGTTCGAGACGCGGAAAGCGACAGCGGCGTCAATATTTTTCAGAGAGTTTCTCGACGACTTTTTGGACGATCATGTCGATTAATTCAGGCGAAAGGCTCACTACCTGCTTTGTACCGCCCTCGGCGAACGACCGTTGCGTCGTTGTAAACTCGAGAGTTTTACCGTTTTCGATCGGAGGCAGTTCCAGGAGCTCCACCTCGTCCATTCCATATTCGTTCCCTGAGGACGGCGTCAATTGAAGGGCCGGGGTGGTACGCGAGAATTCATCGAACTCCGAGGATGCGTCGTCTTCCCCTATTGCGGCAATAACGATCCCACCGCTGTCATCGGCAAGCGTCTCGAATGCCGCCACATCTTCGCCGGTTTCAGGTGCCGGAAAAGTTTCAGGAACGTGGGCGCGTGCTTCAAAGGCTCGGAAGCCCGCCTCACCATCCGTCGACAGCTCTGATGCCGAGGCGGGTGCCGTATCGTCCATCAGGTCGGCGAAACTAGTCTCGATCATTTCATCGTCCATTCCCGCGTCAACGTATCTAGGTGCGGCACCGGCTTCCCCTTCGCCCCCGCTGGCTGATTGTTCGGTAAAGCTCTGGTTATAAAGTGAGTCGATGTCTTGAGTTTCAGGCATTTCGTCTTCAGCGGGTTCCGTCTGGGCAATGACCGGTTCCGGGCTGGTCGACGGCGAAGCGTCCATCAGGTCAGTAACCTGCGAAACCAACTGTCTGATCGATTGAAAAGGCTTCGTGAGATATGCGTTGGCTCCGACTCGGGCAGCTTCGCTTTCGTCAAAGGGCTCGAATGAACCGACGAGCAGTATAACGGGCGTGTGCCGTGTCGCCGGATTCTCTCGCAGTATTTCACAGATCTGATACCCGCTGAGCCCAGGCATATGCACGTCCGCTAAAACAACATCGGGCGACATTTCCGCGATCTTTTCCATCGCCGAATCGCCGTCACCAACAGTTATGACGTCGATTCCTTCGTCGGCGAATGTTAAGTTAACAACCTTTTGGATGGTTACAGAGTCGTCTGCCAGTAAAAGCGTTCGTTTTGACACGTGAGCAAGCTCCTTACAAATGAATGCCGAATGATTTTTGAAACTAACATTTCGCCCACCACAGGTCAAGAAAACACCGGTAGTGGGTCAGTTTGATGTCTCAACAGCCTGTTCGTCGTCTTTCGTGTTTCTTCGTGTGATTTCGTGGTTGCAGTCCGAAGAAGAAACCACGAAATCACACGAAGAAACACGAAACAGATCAGGGAGGACGAACAGGTTCGGGTCACGGATTCCTAACTGACCCACTACCCCTTTTTTGTATCTTCCGTCCGGGCTTTTTGCGTGAAAGTCCTTAACATCGTGCGGAGCTGTGTGTTGGTGAAGGGCTTTGGGAGAAACGCGACCGCGCCTGCGGCAAAACTCTTTGACGGAAGCTTCGGGCTTTGTTCCGCCGTCATTATTATCACTGGAATTTTCTTAAACTGTTCGTCCGACTGCATGAATCTAACAAGCTCGGTGCCCTGAATATACGGCATCATGATATCGACGATCGCCGCGATGATCCTCGGCTCGGACTTTAGAATCCTATACGCCTCTTTTCCGTCCCTTGCAGTCACCGCGGCGAAACCCTCCCCCTCGACCAGTGTCCGAACGAGCCACAAGATCGCCGGGTCATCATCCGCGATTAAAATAAATCCTTTTTCTCCTTTCTCAGCTTCGACCATGGTTCCCTGCAGATTGCCTCACGACCGCAAGTTCCGCGGCGAGTAATGTGGCGGCAATCATACTGGCGGGATCAGCAAGATTTTTTCCTGCGATATCGACAGCCGTCCCATGATCAACCGATGTCCTTATGAGTGGAAGCCCGAGTGTAACGTTTACAGCGGAACCGAAGGAAAGAGCCTTTACGGCGATCGTAGCCTGGTCATGGTAACAAGCGATGACGGCGTCGAATTCGCCTCGAAAACCGCGCAGGAAAATAGTATCGGGTGAGTATGGACCCGAAACATCGATGCCAAGTTTCGTGCGGCAGTGCTCGATCGCCGGTGCTATCTCGTCGGCTTCCTGCGATCCGAACATTCCGCCCTCGGAAGCGTGCGGATTTAATCCGGCGACCGCGATCCGCACCTCCTTCTTCAAAAGCCCCGCGAGTTGCTTATTAGAAAAGTCGATCAGGTTTATTAGGTTGTCTCTTCTTACGAGTCCTATCGCTTCAGTCAGAGGTAAATGCGTGGAAAGCAGAACAACCCGAAGCTGCTCGGCAAAAAAGCTCATCGCGAACTCGCGCGTGCCGGTTAGGGCCGCTAAAAACTCCGTGTGCCCGGGGAAATCATAGCCGCCGGCGTTGAGGGCCTTCTTACTGATCGGTGCGGTTGCAATAGCGTCGATCTTTCCCGTTCGCCATAGGTCAACGGCTTTCTCGATGTATTGGCCCGATGCCCGACCCGTTTCAGCCGATTCGTCGCCCGGCCGAACCTCGTGTGGCAAATTCTTCAGGTCGATGATCTCAACAGAATCGAGAGTGTCCGCATCTATATCCAACACTATTGCCTGCGAACGCAAAAAGGCCTCGTCACAAATGACGATCGGCTTATAGGCTCGGCGGGCGCGCTTGTCTGATAGGGTTTTGAGAACAATCTCCGATCCGATTCCGGCGGCATCTCCGACCGTGATTCCGATTCTGGGAAAGCTGTTGAGAGATTTTGTGTTAGCCGACATCCGCAACGACAGGC
>JBDTWZ010000170.1:0-6762 GCA_040006435.1 Acidobacteriota bacterium | reverse complement strand
AACTATTTCACGAACAAAGTGACGAGTTTCGGTGTCGAAATGGAGAACTCGGCTTCTGAGTTGGTTGATTATTTCATCAAGCAACGTACGAAAGCACTAAGAGGTTAATTTCGGTAATCCAGTCTTAGGAGAATAATTGCTATGGGAGCATCAATCGGTGGAACCAGCGAATATAATGCGGAGATCAATGTAACTCCGATGGTGGATGTCATGCTGGTGCTTCTGATCATCTTCATGATCGTTACACCGCTGCTGCAGCAAGGAGTCACGGTAAACATTCCGAAAGAACTGAACACTCCGGAGGAAGATCCCGAGATCACAAAGGACACATCCGTTGTGATCTCAATTCCGGACAACAATAATTTCTATATCGGCAAGGATCCGTTCCCTCTTTCGGCTCTCGGTGAAAAAATCCAGACCATGATGAAGGACAAGTCGCCTGATAAGCGTATCGTCTATATCAAGAGTGGGGTCGAAGTCGATTATGGGACGGTCGTTCAGGCTATCGATACTATTCGAAAGCAGGATATCGATAAGATCGGACTTGTTGCGGATAAGAAAAAGGGAGTTTCGACTCCGGAAAGCTAAAACATAGTCCGGATATTGGGCTAGGAGAAAGGTATATGGGAATGTCAGGAGGCTCCGTAGGCGAAGGAGCGATACCCAGAATTAACGTTACGCCGTTGATCGACGTCTTGCTCGTGCTGCTGATCATTTTCATGATCATCACGCCAGTCAAGCCGAGTAAGTTCGAGGCTAAGGTGCCTGCCGAGCCAAAGGACGAGCAGCAACTCGATGTTAAGCCTAACCCTCTTACTTTGGTTGTGGCGATCAACCGGGAAACACGCGGAATTTCTCTGAATAATGAATCGGCGGGAAGCGTGGATGATCCAACTGCCCTTACGGGAAAACTGACTGAGATTTTTAAACAACGTACGACGAACGGCGTGTTTCGGGAGAACTCAAATGAGGTCGAAAAGACGATATTTATCAAGTCGCCGACACTCGTGAAATATGGTGACGTCGTAAAGGTAATTGACGCCGCTAAGATGGCCGGCGCGACGCCGATCGGTCTGCAGATTGACGATCTAACACAATAATATTAGTGCCCAAGAAACGAACTGCCGGGTCTCTTCCTTGCGGTATTGTTTTTACCGGGCGGGAGACGGAGTCGAAAAAATGAGATCTTCTCGTTTAGGGTTATTGGCATTACTTACATTGTCGGTATTTCTTACCGCAAACTGTTCTTACTTGAACCGCGTCCTTTCCCGGAAGAATTTGGTCGAGGGTTCTATCGCTTATAGAGAGCGTAAGTTTGCGGAGGCCGAGGAATTATTTAGGAAGGCGGCGGCTCGCGATCCGGAGGGTTTGACCACGGAAGGAAAGACGGCCCAAATCTTTCTTGCCCGAACCCTGCATTCACAGTTTATAGGTAACCGTAAGGATAACGCTAAGGCTGAGGAAGCGATCCAGGCTTACAAGAAAGCGCTTGACGTCGATAAGAACGATCAAAGTTCCTACAAAGCCGTTGCCAGTTTGCTGGATAATTTGCAGCGCTCTGACGAATGGAATACGTGGGTGATGGAGCGTTCAGCTCGCACCGATATTGAACCCCAGAACCGCGCCGAGGCTCTCACCTCCCTTGCTTCTCGCAAGAACACGTGCGCTAACGAGGTTACGGATACTGACAAGACAAAGAAAACGGTCAAGAAAGACGGTAAGGACGTTTTTCAGTGGGTTAAGCCTGAGAATCCAGCGGATCTTGAGCGGCTGAGAGGATGCGTTGCCGAAGGGTTGAAGTTTATCGATCAGGCAGTTGCCCTCGAACCCGATAGCGTTAAGAACGCAAGCACCCTCGACCTAAAGTCGCTGACCGAGCCACAACTTAAAGAAAAACTAGATCTCTTCAAGGTTTTTGAATCGGCCCGGTCATATAAAGCAAGTCTCGATGCCCAGGCAATGCGGCTCGCCGATATGGACGGTCGTACAGCGGATCGTGACAAGTTAAAAGATCAAGCTGACGACGGGAGGGAGAGGTTCTTGGAGTTGAGCAAAGTCGATAAGGCGATCCAGGATGAATTAGATGCCCGTCGCTCCGCCGAAGAAGAAGCGGCGAACGCGAACGCGAACAAGAAATAATAAGAAATAAGCGTACGTAGTCTTTATTTAAAGGCGGTGCTCGATCGGAAATGGTCGGGCACCGCTTTTTATTCGAACCGCCACGCTAGTCCACCGCACATGAAATAAATAGCAAATGCTGCCTCTTAGATTGTAATATTAGACTGGCCGACTGATGATTCGCATCGAAGACATAATTGAGAAAGTAGAAGCTAACCGACCGAATGCAGATATAGATCTCATCCGGCGGGCTTATCTCTTTTCGGCGCTCCATCATCGCGGACAGAAGCGGGCGTCCGGTGAGCCGTACCTGGTGCACCCACTCGAAGTGGCTGACATTCTGGCGGATCTCAGGCTTGACGAGGTCAGCGTGTCGACCGGACTGCTGCACGACGTCGTCGAGGACACGCTGGTTGACCTTGATACGATAAAGTCATACTTCGGTGACGAGGTCACGCTCCTTGTCGACGGACTCACAAAGATCGCACACATCAGCAATCTCTCGAAAGAAAAACAACAGGCTGAAAACGTTCGAAAAATGGTGCTCGCGATGATCACCGACGTTCGCGTCGTGCTTATCAAACTGGCTGACCGCCTGCACAATATGCGAACGATGCAGTTTCTCAAGCCAGAGAAACGGGCGCGTATTTCACAGGAAACTCTTGATATCTTTGCTCCCATCGCTCACCGACTTGGGATGGGTAAGATGCGGAGCGAGCTCGAGGATCTTGCGTTCCAGAATCTCTATCCGGAGGAATATAAGCGGCTGGCGAAAGAAGTCGATGCTCGGCGCCCCGAACTGGAAGCGATCCTGGAAAAGACAAAGGTAACAATCGAAGCTCATCTGGCTGAGAATGACGTTCCGTACGTGCTGGTACAGGGAAGGGTCAAGCGTCTTTATTCGCTCTGGAAGAAACTGAAAAAGCAAAAGCTGATGATCGATCAGGTTTACGACCTGATCGCGGCCCGGGTCATTACTCACAACGATAAGAAGAATTGTTACCTTGCGCTAAGCGTGGTCCACGATCTATGGACGCCCGTTCCCGAGCGATTCAAGGACTGGATCGCGATCCCTCGTGACAACCTTTACCAGTCGCTGCATACCTCGGTTATCGGCGACGGCGGACAGGCGTTCGAAGTACAGATCCGGACCGAAGAAATGCACCGGATCGCCGAAGAGGGTGTTGCTGCCCACTGGCGCTATAAGGAAAGTAAACTCGGTGTGCAGGATGATGACGGCAGTCTCGATGAGCTTCGCAAAACCGTCGAGAAACTTCTCCTTCCTCTGGTTGAGGATAATGCCGACAGTGGAGATTCCGAAGATTTTATCGAGTCGTTAAAGCTCGACTTGTTTCCGAAAGATGTCTATGCGTTTACGCCGCGTGGAAAGGTCATCCAGCTTCCGCGTGGCGCGAGCCCGCTTGATTTTGCATACGCGATTCACTCAGAAGTCGGTGACACGTGCACGGGGGCGAAAATTAACGGCCGAATCGTCCCCCTGAGACACGAACTGCAGAACGGCGATGTCGTGGAAATAATGACGACCGCCAACTCCAAACCGTCACGCGACTGGTTGAATTACGTTACAACATCAAAGGCCAAGAATCGTATTCGGCACTGGATATCGGAACAGCAGCGGGCCGATTCCATTGAGATGGGGCGAAAGCTACTGGAAAAAGAGGCCGACCGATTTCGGGTCGCACCCAAAAAGCTTATTAACAACGATGCGGAAATGAAGCGGATCGCCAACGAGTACGGCCTCGGTCGCCCTGAGGATCTGTTGGCATCCATTGGTTATGGAAAGACTCTCCCTAGAAACGTCCTTTCGAAGTTTCTCGGGGTTGAAAAGTTTGCTGAGTTGGATCCCGAAAAACGCAAGGAAACGAGGATCGCGAGCGGGGTTAAAGCCGTAAAGAAATTTATCGGCCTCGGTGAAGACGCAATTATCGTGAAAGGCGTCGACAATCTTCTAACAACGCGAGCGAGATGTTGTAATCCGCTCCGGGGCGAGGAGATCTTAGGTTATATTTCGCTTGGAAAGGGAATCGTCGTTCATAACAAGCGGTGTAAGAATGTCGCCCAGTTAATGGTAAATAAAGAACGAATCGTCGAAGTTGACTGGGCGAAGACCGAAAAGGAGGAGATACAGTCGGTCGGCATTCTGGTTACCACGGAGAACAGAACCGGCATGTTGGCTGGTATCACCAATGCGATCGCGGATATCAAGACGGGTATTCGTGACGCTCGCGCGATAGTTTCTCGCGACGACAAAGGTCAGATCGAGGTTACCGTGGAAGTTTTCGATAAAAAGCACTTAGATAAAGTACTCAGCGCTATTGGCAACGTTCCCGGTGTGATAGCCGTCGAAAGAGTTAACGCATAATGTAACTTTATTTTTCAGGCCCCGTTTGCTATCATTCGCCTTTTGCGGATTCGGCTCCGAAAGGCGATTTTTTAATGAGAGAGATAGTAGCCACAGATAAGGCTCCGGGTGCGATCGGCCCTTACTCACAGGCCGTTAAAACCGGAGGATTAATATTTTGCTCGGGACAGATCCCGATTGATCCGGAAACGGGCGAATTTGTGTCTAACGACGTTGCTGAGCAGACCGAGCAAGTTTTGAAAAACTTAAGTGCGGTGTTGGAAGCAGGCGGAACGGATTTGGGCGGCGTGGTTAAGACGACGGTCTTCCTTGCGGATATGAGCGACTTTGCTGCGATGAACGAAGTTTACGGGCGGTATTTTAGCGAAAACAAACCGGCCCGGGCGACCGTACAGGCAGCGAGACTGCCGCGTGATGCCAAAGTCGAGATCGAGTGTATCGCAGTCGTTTAGGTTTTGGGGATAAGTAAACGCCAAACGCTATCTTGAGCGTTCGGCGTCCTAAATAAAGCTTTACGGCGCTTCTATGCAGCTTTGACAACTTTACCCGACTTGATACAGCGTGTGCAGACCTTCATTCGGCCATTGCCACCAGAAGGAAGCTTGACACGGACAGGCTGCAAGTTCGGATTGAACCGACGGCGGGTCTTGTTGTTCGCATGTGAAACGTTATTTCCAAACTGCGGGCCCTTGCCGCAAACGTCGCATCTTTTTGCCATATAAATAATTGCCTCCAGTAAAAAACGAGGTGATAAATAAAAGACTTATTTAAAAACTCAAAAAGAGAGTTTATACCAAAAAAAGACTTCATCAGTCAAGCAATGATAATAATCGATAACCTCGAGGGAGTAATAGCCAAAGTGCAAATGCCAAGAGTTAGAGTTTTTTCTGCGACGATTTTAGTAGCCGTAACTGTGATGATCGCGGGTTGTGGCGGAGCTACGTCTTCAAGTTCGACCACGCCCGGTAACGTCGATCCCAGCGAAACCGCTGCGACCGTCAACGGTAAAGTTTTAAAGATGGAAGATGTGGAACGTGGCGTCAAGCAGCAGGCCCAGGGTCAGGAGAGCAAACTGTCCCAGCTTGAGCTTGCGGGCGCTCGTTTGCAAGTCCTGCAGGGACTGATCGAACAGGAAGTGATGTTTCAGAAAGCGGAGAAGGAGGGCGTTGTTCCAAAAGATGAGGACGTCGCCGCCGAGATCAATAAGCAAAAAGTTGAGAGCCGGTTGTCAGCCGAAGAGTTCGATCGTCAGATGACCCAGGCCGGCCTCACTGAGGCTTCATATCGCGATAGCGTTAAGCGGGCCATGGCGATCAAAGCGCTTGTGGACAAGGTCACAGGCCGGATCGAAACTCCAAAGGAAAACGAGATCGATGCTTTTTTCAATGGAAATCCTGACATGTTCGTGAAAAAGCGTGGTGTTCGCCTCGCGGCGATCGTCATCGATCCAAACAACAGCGGCCAGGGTGACACGACTACCGACGCCGCTTCCGGCGACTTGAGAGTGAAAGAAGTTCTCACGAAGCTCCAGCAGCCCGGATCGGACTTTTCGGGTCTCGCCCGCGAGTACAGCGAAGATCCTTCAAAATTTCAAGGAGGCGATCTTGGATTTTTCACCGAGGAAGAGCTGAGACAGAGTTATCCGCAACTTGTTGATGGTTTCATGAATCCTGAGTTCCTGGTGGGTAGGATCACGAATGCGGTCCCCGTTGCGGGCAAAGCTTATATTTTCAAGCTTCAGGAGCGTGTAGAAAAAGAAGAGAATCTCACGCTTGAGAGTCCGCAGGTCAAGCAGCAGATCAACGAGATGCTTGTGACTAATCGTAAGCAACTCCTTGCAGCGTCATACCAGGCGATCGCGATGAATGAGGCTAAGATCGAGAATTATCTCGCAAAGAAAGTCGTCGACAATCCGAATGAGCTAAGCGGAGCCCGACCGGCTGCACTGGCGAATGCAAATACGGCCCCTGCCGTAAACACGAACTCGGCGCCTGTTAACGTCAATACCGCCGTGAACGGGAATGTTGGGACAGCGGATGCAACTAAACCCGCACTGAATTCCAACGTTAACGAGAAGGCGAACGGAGCCAGGTAGGATCGACCGGCGCGGCTGACGCTCGGCGCTTCGCGATCATTTTTATTCACAGTTTCCCTCGCTGTAAAATTAAGTAGTCGGCATCGCTTTGTCGACTACTCTTTTTTATGCTTTTTCGGCTTTCAGAAGTTAAGAAATCCTACGGCGGCGCCGAGATCCTGCGCGG
>JBDTWZ010000169.1:0-6781 GCA_040006435.1 Acidobacteriota bacterium | reverse complement strand
CGGCCGACGGACAAATTCGAACGTGCCTTTTCTCAACCGTCGAGCATGATCTGCGCGGCCTCCTTCGCAGCGGCGCGACGCGTGCCGAGATCGTCGAATTTACTCAAGATGTCACGCTCAAAAAAGAACCGCGCCACCGGATAAACGATCCTGACTTTGTTCCGGCGTCTCGGACGATGAGTTTTATAGGTGGGTGACGCTGAATATGGCGGCAATAGTCAGAACCGGGAGCGGTAGCGACCGGGTCACCCCGCAGAACCCAATTTACGCAGGGAAACCCGGTCGCTACCGCTCCCGGTTCTGACTCGTGTCAGCCCTTCTTCCGACCGGCCATATCCAAACCAACCGCGGCGACGAGGATCGAGCCCTTGATAATGTCCTGCATAAAATCGCGGACATTCAGCAGAGACATTCCGTTGTCCAAACTGGCCATGATCAACGCACCGATACACGCGCCAAAGATCGTGCCGCGCCCGCCGACCAGCGACGCACCGCCAATAACGCATGCCGCGATTGCATCCAGCTCTTTCAGAACACCCGCGTCTGGTGCCGCGCTCCCGACCCGCGCCGTAAAGATCAGCGATGCGACGCCCGTAAACGCGCCGAGCAAGGCGTAAACTTTCAGGATGTTTCGCTTGTTGTTTATACCCGACAGTCGAGCCGCGTCCGCATTGCCGCCGATAGCGTAAAGATAGCGTCCGAAGGTTGTCGAGTTTGTCAGAAATGCGCCGACCAGAGCCACCGCCAAAAGGATCAGAACGGGTATCGGCACGCCCAGATACGAATTCATTACCCAGATGAATGCCGTGATCGCACCGATGGGAACGATCGTCCCGAGTGCTTCTCTTAAGTAGTTCGGTTCACCGAGGCCGTATTCTTTGACGGCATTGGCGCGGCGGTAAGCCATGAACAACACGAATACTATGGCAACGGCGGCGAGTATCCATCCCGACGTCGTCGAAAGGTTGCTTTGCCCGATCGCCTTGAACGTATCGTCGGATATCGGAATGGTGTTTCCGCTGAGCAGCCATTTCACCGCACCGCGCCATGCGAGCAGGCCGCCGAGCGTGACGATGAAAGCCGGGATGTTCAGATAGGCCGTAAGCGCACCGTGAAATGCGCCGATAATAGTTCCAACAAGGATCGCGAAAGCGATCGACACCGGAATTCCGTATCCCAGATTCGCCATGCTGAACGCCGCGATACCGCCGGCAAAACCGAGAACCGAACCGACCGACAGATCGATATTGCCCGAGACGATGACCATCAGCATTCCGACCGCGAGAATTCCGGTCACTGACATCTGCGTCATCAAATTCGACAAATTTCGCGAAGTGAGAAAAACGTAATCGGTCGCCCAGTGAAAATAGATCCAGATCAGACCGAGGACGGCGATCATGATGTAGGCCCGCAATGACGAACCCGTTATCTTCGGTATTGTTTGTTCACTCATGTCTTCAAAAATGCCGAATGCGGATTTCGGAATGCGGATTTCGAGCTGTCGCAGCCCGACATTCACCGTTAACCATTGATAGTTGATCTCAAACCATCACGGATTTTAATGCGCTCCCGTTGCCGCCGCCATCACTCGTTCAGGTGTGGCCTCGGTCCGTGTAAATTCACCCGCAACCTTGCCGTCCCTGAGTACGATCATGCGGTCCGAAAGACCGAGAACCTCGGGCAGCTCAGACGAAACCAGCACTATCGCAAGCCCCTCTTTCGCCAGCTTATTAATCTCGGCGTAGATCTCCTGTTTAGCTCCGACGTCGATTCCCCGCGTCGGTTCGTCGAGAAAAAGCACGTTCGGGTTAGTTAGCAACCACTTCCCGAGAACGACCTTTTGCTGATTTCCGCCGGACAGCGTTCCGGTAATGGTCAATGTCGAGTTAGCCTTTATCCGCAGCGAGCGCATCGGACCGTTCGCCGCCATCGTCTCCCGCGTTCGATGAGTAAGAAATGCGCCGGAGATCTTTTTCAATCCGGCCAGCGTCACGTTGTCGAGTATCGTCTGTTGGAGGATCAGGCCGTAACGTTTGCGGTCCTCAGTGACGAATCCGACCCCGTGCTCGATAGCGTCCGACGGCGAATCGATCCTGATCCGTTTACCCTTGACATAAACTTCGCACGTACTTTGGTTCGGGGCGGCACCGAATATCGCCATCAGTGTCTCGGTCCGGCCCGAGCCCATGAGCCCGGCAATACCCAGGACCTCGCCTTTTCTGACGCTAAAGGAAACGTCGTCGACAATTTTCTTCCGATTGTCATCCGTCGAGAATACCGTCAGATTTTTCACTTCAAAGGCGGTTTCGCCCAGTTCGTGATCGGTTTTCGGGAAAATGTCACCGACGTTGCGTCCGACCATCGCCGATATAACTTTGTCTATTGTCAGCTCGTCAGCCTCGTGCGTGCCAACGGTTTTTCCATCACGCAGGACGGTTATGCGATCCGCCATCGCGAAAACTTCATCGAGCTTATGCGAGATGTAAATGATCCCGACGCCGCGAGCGGTGAGTTTGCGAATGATGTCGAACAGTGTTTCAACCTCGGATTCGGTGAGCGCGGCGGTCGGTTCATCCAGCACGAGTATCTTCGCGTTCTGCGACAGGGCCTTTGCGATCTCGACAAGCTGTTGCTGCCCTATTCCAAGGCTTCCCACCTCGATCCGCGGGTCGATCGCGAGCTGCAGTTCGCTAAGAAGTTTGGTCGCTCGATGGTAAAGCTCAGACCAGTTGACGACACCTAATCGCGAGGGTTCACGGCCCAGGAAAATATTTTCGCCAACGGTCAGGCCTTTTACGAGTGACAATTCCTGAAAGACGATGGCGATGCCCGCCCGTTCCGAATCGCGCACGCCCGCGAATGCACGCGTCTCGCCAGTGACCAAAATCTCGCCGTCGTACGTCCCATGGGGATAGACGCCGGATAGCACCTTCATCAACGTCGATTTCCCGGCGCCGTTCTCACCGACAAGCGCGTGGAACTCACCTTCTTCAAGCGCAAAGCTAACACCGTCAAGAGCCCGTACGCCCGGGAACTCCTTGACGATGTTCTTCATTTCGAGCAATGACATCTCTATTTAAAATTAAACTGCAGGAGATAACCCTGTTTCGCCTTGGTAAACGGAGTCTCCTGTTCGTGTCCTTTCGTGTGCTTCGTGTGTTTCGTGGTTCCGCTTTCGTTGCGCTAGACCAATCATCTATCCGTTAACGGAAGCCAAACCACGAAACACACGAAACACACGAAAGGACCGGACGAATCCGAAACAACGCAAATCTTCTCAACGCCTTGGAAAATCGTATCGGCGATTAGTATAGCGAAACTCGTCGCATGGCGCGACGAACTTCATCATTCTGCATAAACCAGTACCAGACTTTCCCGCTTCGCAAATTTTCTGTACTTAGCATCGCGATTCCCAGATCGATGCCGATGACATCGGGATTTACCCATCCGTTATGCGGGTTGAAGGCATCCGCAAATCCATAACGACCGTAGATCTTCTCGCCATACAGCGCCTTCATTTCCTTCAGCGCGGCGAGCGCGATATCCGGCGTGAACATCAACGAGCCGGCGGGGGCATATGGAACGACCGTTCCATCCGTGTCCGGATGTCGCGACGGAGCTCCCCATGCAACATACCCCTTCGCGCTGTCCGACGCGGTCAGCCCCCAAATGTTAGCCGAGTATTTCGGAAATTCTTTGCTTAATACGTCGATAAAAAATTGGCGCTGCGCCATTGTCGCCTTTACGGAGTTCTCAAAGTAATCGACATTCGGGAGAAGGTGTTCTCGCCGGTTTCGAAAATCGACCCAGGCGTGCGAAAACTGATGGATGAAAAGCGGAGAGACGGCGGCGAGATATTTGTATTGTCCGTATTCCTGCCAGGTGCGCTCCCATGCGTACCAGGAGCGGGCCGGGATCGGGTGCGTGGGCGAACCGATAGCAAGAATATAAAGGATCATCTGCTCGCTGTAATCGTGCCACCGGTTCGGGATAAAACCGCTCTCGGGGCGCCAGCCGTGCGAGAGTAGATATGGATCGCCGTTCCGCATCCATCGGAAATCGACCCGGCCGTATATCTTGTCGGCAAGGCCGACAATTTGCTTATCGTCCTTAAAGCAATTCTTAACCGTTAGCACTCCACCTAATAGCAGCGCGGTGTCGATGGACGAGAGCTCACTTCGCCAACGGCGTTCGCCGGTTTCCTGATCGACAAAGTGATAAAACCAGCCATTCTTGTGCTCCTGACGATTGGCGAAAAAATCGAGTGTGTTACGCGTGCGTTCCTTCGCCTGCGCAGCTGGCACCCATCCACGATCCGCCGCGATGCAGTATCCGCTCAAAGCAAAACCGGTGGCCGCAATACTCGCAACTTTATGATGGCTTTCACCTGGCGGCGGCGGTGTCCCATCCGTCCGCGTTCGATCGAGCGTCAACCCGGTCTTTGGATTGGAGTGTTCCCAGAAATATTCAAATTCTCGTTTTTGCAGATCGTCCAGAAAAGCATCGTCCTCCGGGCTGATAGCGGCAGTTGGTACGGGAACCGCGGGCGGCGGATCGACAGGCTCGTTTTGAATCGGCGGGCGACCTGTCTGGGCTGTGGCCAGCGAAGTAACCACATCGAAGGTCGACTGCAGTCCGCCCTCGCTGCTTGTCCCGGCGAATACCATGAATGATCCCGGCTCGACGACCAGTTTCAGATCGCGGTCCAGAAAAGCGAGGTCCTTCGGTCCGAGTGTAAACTCGATCTTTTGCGTTTGCCCGGGCTGGAGCGTGACACGTCTAAACCCTCGCAGTTCCTTCACGGGCCTCGTGACCGTCGCCGCTACATCGTTGATGTAAAGTTGAACCACTTCGTCTCCGGCCCGCTTGCCGACGTTCTCAATATCGACTGAAACTTTCACGCTTCCCGCCGGAAGGATCTGATCCTTGTCGAGTTTTAAATTGCTGAGACGAAATTGCGTATAGCTCAGGCCGTGGCCGAAAGGATAAAGGGGCGTGTTCGGGCTGTCGAGATATTTCGATGTGTATTTTTCGCTGGCCTTGAAAGGACGCCCGGTGTTCTTGTGATTGTAATAAAGCGGGATTTGCCCGACGGAACGCGGAAATGTGACGGGAAGTTTCCCGCCCGGATTCACATCACCGAAGAGCGTGTCGACGATGGCCGGGCCGGCCATTGTTCCCGGGAACCAGGCTTCAAGTATCGCCGGCGAATTCTCCGCGACCCAATTGATGGTCAGGGGCCGGCCGTTAATGAGTACGACGACGTACGGCTTACCGATGGCGTGGATCGCTTTCACCAGCTCGAGCTGTCGACCGGGCAAGTCGATATTGCTTCGCGACGCGGCCTCACCGCTCATGTCCTGCGATTCGCCGACGACGAGGATTGCGAAGTCGGAACTTTTCACCGCGTCGACGGCTGCCGCGAATCCCGCATCGTTATCGCATTTCGCATCACATCCGATTTCGAATCGGATCGTTTTCTTCGGAAATGTTTGACGCAGTGCCTCGACGACCGTGATCGGATCTTCGGGTTTTCCATCGCCCGACCAGTTGCTGTTCATCTCGGCCTTGCTGTCGGCAAGACCGCCGACAACAGTGAGATTGCCGACGTTTTTATTTATCGGCAACGTCTCGTTCTCGTTCCTCAAAAGAACAAACGAACGCTCGGCTGCAATCTTTGCCGCGTCGCGATTTGCCTGCTTGAATACCTCGCGTCGTTCAAGCTCTTCGTCGGCGTACGGTTTATCAAACAATCCAAGCCGAAATTTTATTCGAAGTATTCGGCGGACGGCCTCGTCGATCGTCGCCATCGAGATCTTCTTTTCTTTCAGAAGCTCGGCGCCATGCTGATTATAAAAACGGCTCACCATTTCCGTGTCGGTGCCGGCGTTTAGGGCGTACATCGCCGCGTCCGCTTCGGTCCGGGCAAGGCCGTGGAACATCAACTCCATCACCGCGGTATAGTCGCTGAGGACGAGTCCGTCGAATTTCCATTCGTCGCGGAGGACCTTTTTCAGCACGAACGGACTAGCCGTCGCCGGAACCCCGTCGAGATCGTTGAACGATGTCATGAACGATCCGACGCCGGCGTCAAGGGCGGCCTTGAACGGCGGGAAGTATATTTCGCGGAGCGCCCGCTCGGAAATATCGGTCGTGTTGTAATCGCGGCCGCCAAGCGCCGCGCCATAGCCCACCCAGTGCTTCGCCGTCGCCAGCACACGATTATTTGCGCTGTAGTCGTTGCCTTGAAATCCGCGAACGCGTGCGGCGGCGATCTGCGAGCCGAGAAACGTATCTTCACCCGCGCCTTCGATGATCCGTCCCCATCTCGGATCGCGTGCGATATCGACCATCGGAGCGAACGTCCAATGGACGCCGGCTGCCCGAGCTTCCGCAGCAGCGATAGATGAATTGTTTTCGATCAACGCGAGGTCCCAACTCGCCGCCTCACCGAGCGGGACTGGAAAAATCGTCCGATAGCCGTGGATGACATCAAACCCGAACAGCATCGGGATCTTCAAACGCGATTCGAGCGCCGCTCGCTGCAGCTCATTTGTGAACTTCACGCCGCGAACGTTCAGCGTCGAGCCGAGTTGGCCCTTTCGTGCCATCTCGAAATGCTCGGGCCGTGCAAAGCCACGATAGTCGCCGTCGAGCTGCTGCAACTGCCCGAGTTTTTCGGCCAGCGTCATCTGCGCGATAAGCGAATTAATACGGCGCTCGACGGCTGGGCCGCTGCGTTGCGCGAACACGACAGAGGAAAGCAGTAAGACGACGAGGA
>JBDTWZ010000168.1:0-6792 GCA_040006435.1 Acidobacteriota bacterium | reverse complement strand
GCATACCGCCCAATCCGCCGGCCAGACCGCCCATCATTTTTCTGCCGAGCCCGCCCAATAAACCGCCCTTATTCATTTGCGCCATCATCTTGCGCATCTGCTCGTATTGGCGGAGAAGCTGATTAACCTCGGCTATCGTCGAACCCGATCCGCGCGCGACGCGTGTTTTGCGGCTGGCGTCGAAAACGCGATGATCGTTCCGTTCCAGCTTTGTCATCGAATCGATGATCGCTTCGGTACGTTTCATCTGGGCGTCTACCTCAACCGATTGTTCGTCCGATATCTGTAATCCGCCCATCATCTGCTCGGGAAGCATCTTCATCAGCTTAGACATTGAGCCGAGCTTTTTGAACTGGCCAAGCTGGCTGCGAAAATCTTCGAGCGTAAATTGATTACGCGTCATTTTCGCAAGTTGAGCCTGTGCCTCTTCCTCGCTGATCTTACCCTGAACTTCCTCGATCAGGCTTAGGACGTCGCCCATGCCCAGGATGCGCTGAGCAATACGGTCCGGATAGAACGGCTCGATCGCGTCGTATTTCTCACCGACGCCAACAAACTTTACAGGCTGGCCTATGACCTGACGGATCGACAATGCGGCACCGCCGCGGGCGTCGCCATCCATTTTCGTCAAAACGACGCCGGTTATCCCGACTCGTTCGTGAAAAACTTCGGCGGAACGAACCGCGTCCTGGCCGGTCATTGCGTCGGCTGCGAACAAGACTTCAATCGGTTTTGTCTCAGCCTTGATCTGCTCAAGCTCGACCATCAGCTCGTCATCTACGTGCAGACGACCGGCTGTGTCGATCATTAATGTATCGTAACCGAGCTCTTGCGCGTGCTTCATCGCACCACGTACAAGCGTTATCGGATCGTTCGATTCTTTGTTCTGATAGACCGCCTGGCCTACCGCGTTCGCCACTACTTTGAGCTGCTCACGCGCTGCCGGACGATATACGTCGACGGAAACCAATAAAGGCTTTCGATCCTGGTTTTCGGCCAGCCATTTCGCGATCTTGCCTGTCGAAGTCGTCTTACCCGAGCCCTGAAGCCCAACGACCATCACGACGTTCGGTATCTGCTTCGTAAAGACAAGCCGCGAGGACGTTCCGCCCATCAGGTTTACAAGCTCGTCATAGACGAGCTTTACTACCTGCTCGTGCGGATTAAGCCCTTGCCAGACCTCTTGTCCCTCAGCCTTAGCACGTACAGATTCGACGAAATCCTTCGCAACTTTGTAGTTGACGTCGGCTTCGAGCAACGCCATCCGGATCTCGCGCAACGCCACATCAACGTGCTCGGGCGTAAGTTTGCCCTGCCCACGCAGATTCTTCAGCGTCTTTTTCAGCTTATCCGACAGCGATTCGAACATATAGACACACTTCGGCTACTAGAGTCGAAACTATAAATAATATGTGCTGGCGGCACATGTGTCAAAGATAACGGGCTTTTGGTAGTGTCTTAATTTGAAATCCTTATCCATCTTGAGCCACTTGCCGCAACGTTTCGCGCATCCAGCCTGAAAGCGTGGTCTGCTCACTCTTTTTCATCGCCTTGGTGAACGCTTTGAGATCGGCTTCGCTGAGACGGATTGGCACGTATTTGCCTTTCGCTTCGCCTTTCGGAAGGGCGGGGCGTCCTCGTTTTGGTTTAATTTCTTTTGCCATACTGTGAAACGATGTAAGCCTTAACTGCGTTTTCCGGTGACGTTGCCGGTGGTATCTGTGCGACGGTTACTTGTTGTTGTCCGGCATCGCCCTCGAACATCCACGCGAAAACGCGATCGGCGTCTGAGAACTCGGGAACGTCAAAAACTTCAACCTCACCGTCCCAAATAGTTTCACCGTTAAAGGTCTCGTGAACGGAAACGGTTTCGACGTGCTTTGCGGTCGTTCCGTATTCCTGTTCAATCAGTTCTTTTAGCTGTTCGATATGGTTCATTGTGCCGCCTCTACAAGATCACTAACCGTCCAGAACGAGCGTTCGACGCCAGCCGCCATTGCCGGGGTGCATTTCAGTGTACCGTGCGTCCTGACGAGATTGTAATAAGCGAAGTGCAAGGCAACTGCGGCCTCGAAGTTCTCAAGTTTCTTGCTGAAAGCATAGGTAAGCCGTGCGAGTCTTTTCATATGCTGGCGGGTGATTCCGTTCGCACGTTCAACGTAAGCGGTCGAAATCAAATCCTTAGCGGGTTTGCCGCAAATGAGAGTCTTTTGGACGGAAACAACCTCACGCGAGGAATGTTGCATTCTAACGTCCTTTCGGAACGTCTTAACGATCATGGCGTAATCGACATTCCCGCCAAAAGCGTTCTCAACGGCGTCGATGTACTTCTCAAAACCATCCGTAGAGATTTGCGGTTTGTTCTTAATCCGACTGGCGAGGTCTGCAACAAAATCCTGTGTGTTCTGGGAGTTTCGCTTGCCGACTTTGAACGATGGAATGAGTTTCGTTTTGGCGTCCAAAGCACAGAACGTCCAGACATCGCCCAACTCGGGGTTGTCGGTCGGCAAAACGTGGCGTTCCTTCTTACCAATAAATCCCCACAGCTCGTCCAACTCCAATCGTTCGCACGTAAGATTGCGCATTTTCGCGTCCAACAGCGTTGCGCACCCCTTACCGACTCTTACGCCCAGATTCATTATCGTGTTACGATTTATGCCCGTAATCCTTTCAATAGAGCGAATACTGGAGCCTTCCGCCAATGCAGCGATAACCATTATTTGCTTGTCGAGTTTGAGTACGTTTGCCATGTATTAAATGTAACACACTAAATAGTAATGTCAAGTATTATTTGTGTTACAGTAAAAATAAATATGAGCACAGACAGTGAGCAAGTACAGCCCACCGGAAATGAAGATAGCGAGGCAAACACGGCGCTCGTTGTCCAGCCCATGAGGGGTGTCAAAGAGAACGACAAACCACCAATAGAGAAGCAAAACAAGTCCGCCGTATATGTGCAGGACTGGTGGGAGCGTCTGCCAGTACGCCGACAGGCGGCAGCAATCGGGCTGGTCGCCATAGCCCTCGTTGTTGTCGCCCCCTTTTCGGGAAGCCCCGTTGTCGGGTTTCTGGTCGGGGCCGCGCTGGCTCTTTTTGTCGGGTTTATTGCTCTTAACCAATACTACATCGCCAAACGTCAGTGGTGGGTCATGGAGCGAGGGCTGACGATGACCGAAGAAGCGATGGAACACGCCAAAAATGCCCTTGAAATTGTGGAACGCCCCATTATCATCGTTGAATCTGCGGATTTCCGTTTTCCTGGAAATTCCCGGCTCGAACCGGAAGTGACCATTGAAAACAAGGGCCGCACGGGAGCCGAAAACATTCGGATGAAGCTTGGCGTTGCCATCGAACCACTTTTTGGAGAAAAGTTCGACGTAAAATATCCGGATCACGCATCCCCCGAGTGGTGTGAACGGGTATTTTTGGCTCCCAATGGCGTTGCACACCTCTCCTATAACGAAGCCGATAGCGCCACGTCGCAAGAGACCCCCGGCAATTCGTGGGTTGACGAAATTGTTATCTATGGTTTTGGCTCCTATGAAGGAATGGGCGGTAACGAGTATCCGATCCCGAAATTCGCCTTTCGGGTTGTTGCGACTCCCGGAGAAGCTAGACCCTACAGCCTCATTCGCGATTTCAGACTTGCCAATATATGGGTTAACCAAGACAAGGAATCCGAGTGCGAAAACACAAATTAAGACCTCAGCTGACGCTCCGCCGTTTTCATTGTGCCCCCAAAAGCGATTTAGAATATGCCAAACGAAAACGAACGTCCCCAAGAGCCCGGCAATTCCAAGAGTCAGAAAAAGCCATTCTGGAAGCCAATTATCTGGACCGCTATTACCACGCTCAGCGGGTTCGTGATTATTTGGTTTTTCTGTTTGCGCTACATCCCCTTGGAGAAAGAACGTGTCGTGGCGTTTATAAATGCCGCTCTCACGTTTGCGATCTTCATGGGGATGTTGCTTCAGATATTCATAGCGCGATTGCAGTGGGACTCGATGCAGGAAACGCTTAACGAATACCGAAAGAGTGTTGAACGGAATGACCGACCAATTCTTGTTGTTATTGCCGTGACCGGCAACATTAAGAGTGATGGTATCGAGAATCCGAGATTCGTAGTCACGAATAAGGGGAACAGCCCGGCCCAAAAAGTACGATTGTCCTACGGCGCGTGTCGCTTCGGCGACGACATGTGGGATTCCGAGACCTACCCACAAGAAAACTTTGGCGTTCCCTTTGTATTCAGAGGCGTCGAATTGGCCTTTCGCGATACTAATGGGGCGCCCATCCGAAAGATAATCGCTAAACCGCAAAACAGTGTAGAGAAATTCATCGTGAAACACTCCGCGGTTTATGTGTTCGGCGATGGCACTTACACTGATATGGTGGGAAAAGAGTACCGACTTGATCGGTGGGCTTATTGTTTCGACGAGGATGTTGGGGCGTTCCAACCTAGTTACACGGTGGAGACGTCCGAAATTATGGCTCGCGAATGGATAGAGCAAATCCATGCCAAGAATCGCCATGATGACAAGGCAAATTAAGACACTACCGGGCTTTTTCGCCGAATCGGACGTGGTATGCCTCTTGCTCGATATTAGTGGGCTTCTAAAATGTGTAAGCAATCGCTACGCAAGCCTTTATTTGAGAAGACGGAGGAATAAAATGAAATTTCAGTTACTTACAATGGCCGCGGCGGTCGCGGTTGCGGGATCGCTTGCTGCGTGCGGCGGTACCACATCGAGCAACATGAACACACGTGTCACGAACATGGGTGCAAACAATGCGAACACAGGCGCGATCGTCGTGAATGCAAATACAAACTCGAATCACTGGAACGCGAACATTACGCGTGACGAATACGAAAAGAATAAGGATACTTACGAGAAAGAGAAAGGAAGCAGCACGATAGGCCAGGGTGCAAATGATATGTGGCTCTGGGTAAAAACCCGAGCGTCCCTTTTGGGAACCAGCGACCTTCGCGAGTCGACGATCAATGTTGACGTCGTCAATGACGTCGTGACTCTAAAGGGTACGGTCGAAACTGTCGCACAAAAGACCAAGGCCGAGCAGGTAGCTAAAGACATCGACGGCGTGAAGAGCGTCAAAAACGAGCTGAAGGTCGCACCGAATGATTCGATGACAAACATGTCTTCGAATTCAAACGCCAAGAAATAACCTTCGGTACTATTTGAATAGACGTGAGGCGGGGTTTCCCCCGCCTCTTCTTTTTGTTCACGTGTGCAGCTTCAAGAGCCGGTCGATCGACGCAAAAACTTTTTCAGTTCCGAGCGTCTGGATGCATCGCGGTTCACCAAATTCTTTGCACTCACGCCCGGGGCATGGCTGACATGAAAACGGTTCGAAAACTACCTCATTCGGCGCATCCGTCCACGGCCGCCAGTGATCTCGGTTCGACGAGCCAAAAATAACCACGCTCGGAGTCTGGACGGCCGCAGCTATGTGGGCAACGCCCGAGTCATTGCCGACAAATAATCTTGCTCTCGAGGTAAGAGCGGTCAATTCAGGTAACGTCAGTCGGGTAAGCGGGTGAACGGGCGCAATCGAGAGCGAACTGAAGTCGGACAACACTTTCTCCTGCTGCTCCGACCCGACGGCTATTGTCGGAAGGCCTTTCCCTTTTAAAAACTCCGCAGTCCGGGCAAATTTCTCGAGATCCCACTCTTTTGTCTTTGAAGCGGCGAACGGATGGATGATCGCGAATGGTTGATGCGTATCAAAAGACTCCAACCCGGCTTCGCGAAGCTTTATATCGAGCGACTCGATGGCGGACTCCGTTATTGCAAGCCGACTCTTCGGCCGGTCCTCAACCGGAACTCCCGCAAAACCGAGGAGCGCGAGCTGATGTTCGGCCGAGTGCGTCGCACCGTGCCCCCAAAAATCCGAGGACGATGAAAGCAGATGATTGTAAAGGAACGGGTATTGATAATCGGCGTATCCGACACGGTGTCGGGCACCACTTGCAGCAGCGAAGAAGGTCGCCGTCGTGCCGCCGTGAAGATTGAAAACAATGTCGTATTTGCGGCGGCGAATTTCTCTCGCGGCAGATAATCGCGAACCGGTTGAGCTGCCGACGGTAAACACATTATCCACGGCGTCGAATCCTTCCAAAACTGGTGCGACCCAATTTTCGAGGAGGATGTCGACCTGTGCGTGAGGAAGGAAACGCTTCAGTGCGATGAGCGACGGAGTGCACAGGACAGTGTCACCAATAGACCGGAGCCGAACAACGAGAACGCGCCGGATGCCGCTCCAATCGATCCCCGGCCGGTCCATCTACTTCTCCACCGTTGCTTCGTCGATCAACATCACCGGTATGTCATCGCGAATCGGATAGACAAGCGCGCACTCGGGATTCGCGCATTTCAAGCTGGTGTTGTCAGCCCTAGGTTCGACCTTGGACTTGCACTTCGGGCAGCGAAGGATTTCGAGCAATTCAGGACTTAACGCCATATGTTTAGAATTTATCTCAAAACACCCCTATCGGCGAAACGGAAAGCAGAAGAGTATGTCTGAAAGGTCGGAGCAGGGCGATGAAACAAAGGTTTTTTTGAACGCGGATAGGGCGGATTAGGCGGATAAAACCGGATCTGAATCTTAGTTTCTGGTTTCTGGTTTCGTGTCCTTTCTTGCTTCGTGTATTTTGATGTGTTTTGGTGGTTAGGTTTTCAGGTTTGCGATTGAAGACTGAGATAAAATGGGCGAAATCTAACCACGAAGCAACTGTGTTAAGAGTCAAGCTCCCGAAGGCTTGAACTCGAGACC
>JBDTWZ010000167.1:0-6824 GCA_040006435.1 Acidobacteriota bacterium | reverse complement strand
GGTTTCAGTTTTTCAAGACCTAACCACGAAACACACTAATCACACGAAAAGATTAAGACCGAACTGATTGCCGGCTACGGTACGCAAAACGAGAAATCATGCTGACTTAGCTGACGCTTCCATATCCGGTTTCCATCGCAGGACAGGTTTGCGGGCTGCGGCGGCTTCATCAAGCCGGCCGATCCGAGTCGAATGCGGAGCGTCGATGACAAGCTGCGGATTCTCCTGTGCTTCGGCGTCGATGTCCTTCATCGCTTCGACGAACGCGTCGAGGTCGGCTCGCCCGACTGATTCCGTGGGCTCGATCAACATCGCACCTTCGACGACAAGCGGGAAGTAGATCGTCATCGGATGAAAGCCATAATCGATCAGACGCTTTGCGATATCCAATGTGTGCACGCCTTTCTTCGACTGATTCTTATGCGAAAAGATCGCTTCGTGCATGCAGTCCGACGCGAACGGCTGATGGAAAGTATCTTTAAGCTCCTCGGCCATGTAACGAGCGTTGAGCACAGCGGTTTCAGTCGCTTCCTTCAACCCTTCGGCGCCGTGCGTGTAAATATATGACAAAGCACGGATCATCATCCCGAAGTTTCCGAAGAACGCTTTGACGCGTCCGATCGATTCGGGGGCGTCGTAATCAAGACGAAACGTCTCACCGGCTTTAACGATTCTCGGTACCGGCAGGAATTTAGCAAGCTCGGCTGTACACAGACACGGTCCGCAACCCGGCCCGCCGCCGCCGTGCGGAGTCGAGAATGTTTTGTGCAGATTGAGATGGATCACATCGACGCCCATATCGCCGGGCCGTGCGACGCCGACGAGAGCGTTCATATTCGCGCCGTCCATGTAAACGAGTCCGCCCGCGTCATGAATGATCCTGCAGATCTCGCGAATGTTTGTTTCAAATATTCCGACGGTGTTCGGATTCGTGAGCATCAGACCGGCGATGCCGCCCTCGTCACAGAGTTGGTGAAGATGTTCGAGATCCGTCAGGCCTTCGGCGGTCGATCGAATCGTCTTTACATTGAAGCCGGCAAGTGCCGCTGACGCAGGATTTGTCCCGTGTGCCGAGTCGGGGATCAGCATCACGCGACGATCTTTCGAAGCGTCGCCATCGCGTTTATCAAGAAACGCCCGGATCAACATAACGCCTGTCATCTCGCCCTGTGCACCGGCAGCAGGTTGAAGCGAAACGCCCGGCAATCCGGTTATCTCGGCTAGGTCGTTCTGCAGTTCCCAGATCAGCTCAAGAGCGCCCTGCGATTCTTCTTCGGGTGCCAGCGGATGGAGATTTGTGAAACCACCGATCCTCGCGACCTTTTCGTTGAGACGCGAGTTGTATTTCATCGTGCACGACCCGAGCGGATACATCCCGAGATCGATCGAATAATTCCATGTCGAGATCCGCGTGAAATGTCGAACGACGTCGACCTCAGACACTTCGGGCACGCCATCGAGATCGTCGTCACGACGAAGCTCGGCCGGCAAAATGTCATCGATATTCGATTCTTCGACATCGAGTTTCGGAAGACAGTAGCCGACGCGGCCGGTCTGCGAACGCTCGAAGATCAACGCTTCGTTCTGTGTGGGATGCTGTGTAACTTTCTTGATTGGCATAATACTGTTAGTGATCACCGACCACTATTTCTTGACACTCGATCTCAAATCTTCAAAGTCTTCGGTTCGGGGCAGGGCGAGCCAAGCGTTCTTTATTTCGTCGGGCGGCAGGATCAACTTTCTCTCCTTCAACCCGAGCCAGCCGCCGATCGTCGTAACTTTGGCAGCAAGCTCGCCATCAGCTTTGTAGATGTTATTGATCACGCGAAATCGCGAAACATCTTCGCTGTGGCCGCCATTCACCAACGTTACACGAATTTCATCGAGCATCATCACTTCACGAAAATACTCGACGAAGTCGTTCTTGATCACCGGGCCGAAACCGTGTTTCAAAAAGCTCAGGGGCGGAAACCCCCATGATGCAAAAAACGCTATCCGCGTATCGACGGCGTACTCCAGATAGACCATGTTCGCGACATGTCCGTTCGGATCAACATCGCGCCAGCCCACATGAAACTTCTTTTCAAAAATCTCGCTCATCACGCTTTAGGCAAACCATTCTTAGCCACATCCGCGACAACCGTACAGAACCGGTCAAGTTCCCACAGCGTCGTATAGACGTTCGGCGTGATGCGAATTCCGGTGAATTCATCGTGAACGATCGGCGTCGTAAAGATCTTGTGCTTCGACATTAAGTAGGAACCGAGTGCGACGGGATCTACACCATCGATCTTAAAATTCGCGATCGCGCAGGACTGGGCCGGATCGAACGAAGTATTGAATCCCACCTTTGGAATACTCTTCAGGTTGTTCATCCAATACCGCGACAGGTATCGAAGCCTTTCTTCTTTTCGTTTACCCCCGATCGCGTTGTGAAAAAGTATAGCTTCGCCGATCGCGAGCCGCATCGCCGCCGAGTGGGTCCCGATCTCTTCGTATTTGCGGATGTCGTTCTTGTTCTTATCTTCGCTCGCCATCAGAGCCCATATCTTTGGGATCTTTTCCTTGCGGACGTAAAGCATTCCTGTTCCTTTCGGAGCATAGATCCATTTGTGGAGCGAGGTGCCGAAGTAATCGCAACCCAAATCGTCTCGCTTAAAATCGAATTGTGCGAATGAGTGTGCGCCGTCGACGATCGTCTCGATGCCACGTGATCGGGCCATCTCACATACTTTCTTTACGGGGTTGATCTGGCCGGTGAGATTGATCTGGTGCGATACGAGGATCAGTTTTGTTTTCGGCGTGACCGCACGTTCAAACGCAGCGGCGATGTCGTCGACGTTTTTTGGCGCGATCGGGATCTTGATCAGATTTAGCTTCAGGCCTTCGCGAAGCTCACGCTGCTTCAGCGTTGTCAGCATCCGCGGATAATCCTGGGTCGTGGTGAGGATCTCATCGCCGGATTTGAAGTCCATTCCCATCAGCAGGATCTCGAGCGACTCAGATGCATTCCGCGTGATGGCGATCTCTTCGGCATCGCACCCGAAGATCTCGGCTAATCCGGTTCTGATCGTCTCCGATTGCGGCTCGAGGATCTGCCACATCGTGTACGCGGTTGCATCCTCCTGCTGCCATGTATAACGGACGAATGCTTCAGTGACCATCCGCGGGCTCGGGCTGACGCCGCCGTTGTTCAGATTGATGATGCCGCGTGTCACGGAAAACGCTTGCTGGATGTTCGCCCAGTAATCTTCGTCCGCAGCGATCTCGATGGGTGAGAGATGAGCGACCGCACGTCCGGCTGCTTTTACATGTTCAAAGAGCGACGCGACGGTTGCGGAAGAGAGTGCCATTAGCCCGAGGCCCTTACCCGCGGTTGAGAGGAAACTGCGTCGGTCAATATCTTTTGCGTATTTCACGGTGCGTTCGACTTAAATGAAAAACTAAGTTAGTTTGCGATCGCAGAACTGGCACACGGTCGCCCTCTTCGGAACCCTTTTCTCGCAGAAGAAGCACTTCTTCGAGACAAGAACTTCGGTTGCTCGTGCGATAAGATATATCGCAACAACCAAAACGATGCAGACCGCAACCCACCCTGCGAGAGAAAGATTCTTTGCCAACTCATAGAGACTGAAATCATCGAACACTAAAACGCTCCCAAGGCTCCTGCCATATCGTCGATCTGCGTTTTCGAATTTGTCTCAGTAACACAAACCAGAAATTCGTTCGTTCGTCCCGGGTAATACTTCGACAAAGCGAGTCCGCCGATGATCTTATTTTCGATTCGCAGCTTGTTCAGAATGTCAGCGGCCGGGCGCGGCCCGCGAACTACGAACTCGTTGAACTTCGGTGCAGAGAACGCGATGTCAAAGCCATCGATCTCCGAAATGCGTTTTGCTGCATACGCCGTCTTTTGAGCATTCTGCATCGCGACTTCCTGCAGGCCTTTCTTGCCCATCGTCTCCATGTAAATGGTCGCCGCGAGAGCGATCAGTCCCTGGTTCGTGCAGATATTGGACGTCGCCTTTTCGCGTCGGATGTGTTGTTCACGGGTCGAGAGTGTCAGGACGAATCCGCGGTTTCCGTTCTTGTCATACGCGACACCGCACAAACGTCCGGGCATTTGCCGCACAAACTTATCCCGCGTCGCAAACAATCCGACGTGCGGTCCGCCGAAGCTCATCGGCACACCGAACGATTGTCCTTCGCCGACGACAATGTCCGCCCCACACTCGCCCGGCGACCTTAAGAGCCCGAACGAGATCGCTTCAGTGACGACCACGATCAGCAATGCACCAACCGCGTGGACCTGATCGGCGAGAGCCTTAACGTCTTCGACACAGCCGAAAAAATTCGGCGATTGAATGACGACTGCCGCCGTTTTGTCATCGAGATTCTCGAGCTTCGCGACGCGACCTGTCTTCTCTTCAAAACCAACGGTCGCGATTTCCAGGGCGCCATGCTGCGTGTACGTCCGCGCGACTTCGCGATATTCGGGATGGACCGTCTCGGCTACGATGATCTTATCGCGCCGCGTGACACGTTGGGCCATGACATAAGCCTCGGCCGTCGCCGTCGAACCGTCATACATCGATGCATTCGCGACTTCCATGCCGGTCAACTGACAGATCAAGGTTTGAAACTCGAAAATGTATTGGAGCGTGCCTTGTGAGATCTCGGGTTGGTACGGCGTATAAGAAGTAAAGAATTCGGATCGCTGGATGAGATGATCGACGATCGTCGGAGAATAATGTGAGTAAACACCCGCGCCGAGAAACGACGGTTTCGTCGCCGCAGGATTATTTGCGGCAAAATTCTCCATTGCCGAAATGACTTCAGGTTCGGCCAGCGCGTCGATGATCTCTAACCGGCGCTTGAGCTGGACGTCTGCGGGGATTGACCTAAACAATTCATCCGCCGATGATAGCCCGACTGCGGCGAGCATCTCTTGTCGTTCTTCTGGAGAATTAGGAATATATCTCATTCGATTTTGGATTTTGGATTTTGGATTTTGGATTTTGGATTTTTGATTTTGGATTCCTGAACGAGATTGCCGGTCATGCCTTCAATCCAAAATCCAAAATCCAAAATCCAAAATCGTCAGGCGTTAGCCGACAGATACTCTTCGTATTCTTCGCCCGACAGCATGGCGTCGGCTTCGCCGGCGTTGTCCATCTTTATCTTCACGAACCACGCATCGCCGTACGGATCGGCATTCACTTTTTCGGGCGTATCGTTAAGACTATCGTTAACCTCGACGACCTCGCCTGCGACCGGCGTAAATATCTCCGACACGGCTTTCACAGACTCAACTGAGCCGAACGCTTCGTGCGTGCCAAACTTGTCTCCGACTCGCGGCATGTCGACGTAGACGACGTCGCCTAAGCTATGTTGCGCATAATCGGTGATGCCGATACTGGCAACCTCGCCGTCTACTTTTACCCATTCGTGATCTTTGCTGTAGCGTAAATTTTCGGGAATGTTGGACATAGTTTTTGACTAACCCTAATTAACGGTTCGTAGGTCTGAATAAAAGCAATATTACTTCTGACGCTTGTAAAACGGCGTCGGAACTACCTTTGCCGAAAGATGTTTACCTCTGACATCGATTTTAATTTCTTGCCCGACATTTGCAAACTCGAGCGGTAAAAATGCGAGCCCGATATTTTTCTTCAAAAACGGAGCAGGACTTCCGGACGTAACATAGCCCACGCGCTTGCGGTCAATGTAGACATCGTACCCGTCACGCGCGATGCCCGGCTCCGTCATTTCGAAACCGACGATCCGACGCGTGAGGCCGTTTTCTTTTATCTTTTTCAACGCATCGTGGCCCGTGAAATCGCCTTTCTGCAATTTCGTTATCCAGCCGAGATTGGCTTCAAGCGGGTTGATGTCGTCGCTGAGTTCGTGGCCATAAAGCGACATGGCGGATTCCAGCCGCAGCGTATTCCTGGCAGCCAATCCGCAAGGCAGTACGCCGACCGACTTGCCGCCATCGAGCAGCTTATTCCAGAGCTGGACAGCGAATTTCGCATCGGCGTAAATTTCAAAACCGTCTTCGCCGGTGTAGCCGGTCCGCGAAATGATCGATTCGACATTGTCCACGCGGCCGGTCGCGAAGTGGTAATACTGGATCTCGTCAAGATTCGTGTCGGTTAGAGTTTTTAAGATGCCGACTGCCTCCGGTCCCTGGACGGCCATTTGGCAATAATCCGCGCTTACGTTGGTCAGCGTCACTTTGTCGTCCTTTTTGTGCGACGTGATCCAGTCCCAATCCTTCTCAGTTGTGCCCGCGTTTACGACGAGCAGCAGCTTATTCTGATCGAAGCGGTAAACCAGCAGATCGTCCACGACGCCACCTTCATCGTTCGTGAGTGCCGAGTAATGGGCCTGACCATCGACGAGTTGCGTCACATCGTTGGTCGTCAAACGGTTGACGAACTTGATGGCATCCTCGCCCTCGACCCATATTTCGCCCATGTGCGAAACGTCGAATAGTCCGGCACGGGTGCGCGTCGCCATATGTTCCTCGATGACACCGGCGGGATACTGGACCGGCATATCCCAACCACCGAAATCGACCATCTTTCCGCCCAGATCACGGTGGGCCGCGTTGAGCGGCGTCTTCTTCAAATTGTCAGATGACATAAGAGATTAATTTAAAGGAGCGGACGCAATACCGCAACGGGGGATGAGTGATGACTAATAAGTGAGGGACAAGCTAGTAGGGATGAGGGACGAGAGATAAGAGACAAGAGACAAGAGACAGGAGACAGGAGACAGGAGACAGGAGACAGGAGACAGGAGACAGGAGACAGGAGACA
>JBDTWZ010000166.1:0-6860 GCA_040006435.1 Acidobacteriota bacterium | reverse complement strand
TCCGGGTAAAATTCCCTGCGCTAAAGAACTGATGGTTAAGAACATTGAATGTCTCGACCCGCAACTGGAGTTTGTGACTCTCGTTCCACGGCATCGTTACAGTCTTGCTCAGACCCAGATCGAGCGACGCGAAACCCGGCAAACGTAATGTGTTTCGCTCACCCGTTTCACCGGGACGAGCATTTCGGAACGAGTTCAGCGCAGCCTGTGGGTCAGCGAAAAGGTTTTGGGTCGATCGGACAGCTCCGCTATCAACACGTCTGATGCGCGTCCCGTTGGACTGAACATTCCAATTCGTCGCCCATTGTTCCGCGTCGAACGGCGTCGAGAGAGGTAAGCCACTATTCCAACGGAAAATACTGCTGAGCTGCCAGCCCCCCAAAAATGCGTCGGCGACCCCATTCATATTGTTAAAAAACTTCTTTCCTTTTCCGATCGGAAATTGAAAAAGGAAATTCGCGTTTACGGAATGTCGAATATCGAAATCCGACACAGCATAATTGTCCCGCGGCTGAAGCGGATTCAAGATAAACTGTGACCCGTACGAACCGCCAGTTTGGAGACCGGATGCATTGTCTAATGACTTCGCGAAAGTGTAATTGATGTCAAACGACATAACATCCCGCAGCCGCTGGCGCAGTGAAAACGTCCCCGCGTGGTAATCGGAGTACGCGGTCGTTCCGAAAGCCGAAAACGCAGCGTACTGTGGATGGAAGAACATGTTCGGGTAAATGCCGCGGTCGTCAATTATTAGCTGGATAAACGTCCAGTCCAGAATATCAAAGCCTCCGCCAACCGGTCCCGATAGACCGTCCCTCGCGACGAGACGATAAATACGCTGGGTTGAAGTAAGGGGAACGCCGTTAACAGTCGTGGTATAGCCTGGAAACAGATTCTGAAAATACGGTATTGTCGGCACTAAATGAATCGGGGTGTTAGCTGCACGAAGATCATGCAAAATCCCCGCCGCGCTAAACCAGTCCATTCCTGAAGCTGGGTCAACTATATTATTGAGCGCCATAATGTCCCGCGCAGCGAATAAATTACGAGCCCTCCGGCCAATATAGGACGTCTCAAAGTACAAGCCCTTCGGGAGCCGTCTACCCCATGAAACGTTCCATGAATAATGGATCGGCGATTTGATCGTGGCATCTAGCGAACTCTCGATCCGTTGCGGGCAAGCAACCGTCCCGGCGAGGCATGCCGGATCGACAGCGGTGGAGAACCTCTGCACGGGTGCGGGGATTCCCGGCAAACTGCGAATATTCTGGTTGAATCCCGTAAACTGGGGAGCCGGACGATCGGTCACGTTGTAAGTGTTGGCGGAAATTGTTGTCGATGATGTAAAGCCGATTGTTGAGAGTGCATCAAATGACACCGCCAGCTGCTGACCAAAGTAATCGTTCATGATGGAAAATCCACCCCTAATCACGGACTCACCATTATCGCCAAAGATCGCCCCGAGGACTCCCTTACGAAATTTCGGGGACCAGGCGGCGGCGATGCGCGGCTGGAAGTTGTTCTTGTCCATGCTGTAGAAACCCGGTTTACCGTTTTTGGGGCCTCCCAGTTGGAACGCGATCAAATCGTTGAGCGGCCGGCCCAAGTTGGCCGAAGCAACGCGGCGCTCGAAGAACTCGCCCAGTCGCTCGGTCGGCACTACCTGGAAACCATTGGTCTCATAGACCGGACGGCTCAAGCCGTATCGCAAACCGCCCGTTATTGTCAGGTTCGAAAAAGGTTTCCAAACGTCCTGACCGTAAACGTCATATTCCTCAGTGGCAAAATTTCTCGTCGAGGGAGTACCCGGGGGCAGTACACTGCCGTCGATGTCAAAAGTGAAATTTCCGCTGTACTGCGAGAATCGTCCGATCAATGCGGTCGCCGCCGCCTGGGCAATGGCACGCTGCCCCGGACCGATCGTATAACCCGCTCCGGTTATTTGGGCATCGACAACTCCACCGGATTGATCGTAGAACGACGGATTAGTAACCGCCGCATCAAACGCGCTTCCAAAGCTCGTACGTTTGTTTCTGATAATTCGCACATTTCCACCCAGCTGGATACTGTGCCGCCCCTTGACCCAACTGAAATCATTAGTGATGTTGTGAGTCGAGGTCACGCGACTCAAGGTTCGCCCGAAAAGAAGAGGTGAGAACACGAACCGGAAGCTGATCGCATTCTCGGCTGAATCGCCCTGAGTGCTAAAAGCCTGCCGTGTCAAACCGTATCGAAAACTATTGACCCGGTTGTTGCTGATCGTCCAGGTGTGGCCAGCAACAGCGCCGTACGGATGACTCCATGTCGCCGGCGAAGGCGTATCTGGGAATGCCGATGCAGAGTTCGTGAGGTCATTCTGATAATTGCCCCTTATCATGAGCTGTTGACTATTCGAAAGTTTGAAATCGAATCTGGCAATATGAGTGTCTTCGTCGATTGTCTGAGGAGCGTTAAACCGATAGCCACCAGTGTTGATGCCGTCGCCCACCGACGTATCATTAGCCGGATAACGGGCCGCGGCGCTTGCAAAAACGGCTACTGCGGCCGGATTGATGCCTACTTGCGAGAAGATCCCATTGAACTGGGTTGTGGTAATTGTAACGAGCCGATTAGTTCCGGCTGGGTCTCCGGGAGCAGCTCCAAAGAATCTCATCTGTCCCATTCCCATGTGGGCAAGCGGCACCAGGCGAACAACGGATGAATCTCGCTTCTCCCGCTGTCCCTCGAATGAATAGAAGAAGAATGCGCGGTTCTTCCAGATAGGCCCGCCGAGAGCTCCGCCGAAAACCGGCCGCGCCAGGCTTCCACGCTCAACGCCTGATAAATTATTAAAGAAACTATTAGATGAGAAGGCAGTCGGACGATAAAAATAGTAAACTGCCCCCCTAAAATCATTTGTGCCGCCCTTTGTAACTAACGATATTTGGGCACCAGAGGAACGGCCCTGATTGGCATTCGCGCCCGTTGTGGTAATGCGAAATTCCTCGACAGCCTCGGCCGTTAACCTGAGTACAGTGCTCTGCGAAGTCTGAAACTGGTCCGTTCGCCCGCCATTCTGCTGATCATTGATGTCGACACCGTCAAGGGTGATATTTGCTTGATCACTGCGGCCGCCCGCGACATAACCTTCCCTCGTCACGCCTGGCTGCAGGGTAAGAAGATCAGTAACCCTTCGAAGGTTCGTCGGCAGTTGAGTGATCTGCTGCGGAACGAAATTGTTTCCGATTGAGGCATCTTGCGTGTTTACGATCGACCCGATGATGTCGGACGTTACGTCCACCGTAACCGTTACGTCACCGGGTTCCAGCACTAAATTTATTTCAACCGGCGAGTCAACCAGCGCACGCAACTCTCGCCTGACGAGCTTCTTAAATCCGGCGCCGGAAACTTCTAACTGATATGTCGCAGGCGGCAGGCTAGTAAATGCATACCTTCCCTCGTTATCTGTCGTCACCGAGCGAGTAAATCCTGTCTCGGGGTTAGACAGAGTTACGGTCGTACCTGGTATCGCCCCTCCGTTCTGATCGGCAACCGTACCGCGTACTCCCGTCGTTCCCGACTGGCCAGCAAGACTAGAAAACAAAAACATGACAACCGCTATCGAGCTCAACAGCCCGGTAAGCGTCGTTTTCAGAGTGCGAAAGTTCATATGTCCTCCCTAACATCAAGTTGTATCGAGTGCCTGGAACAAAGCAAAAGAGCGGTGAGTTCAAGTGACCGATATGGAGGACTTGCAGCGAATGGAAAGCTTTCGGTAGTAGTTTCTCGTTATCGGTGCTGAAGCAAAAGGCCGACGGCACGTTAAGCCTCTCTAGCAAACCTAGACTACTAAAACTGATGGACAGAACATTACATCCTTTCCGATGCCAAGGTCAAGCTTCGTCGGCGGGATGCACTGTGCGATAGGTAAACTTCAGGATATAAGCTTAGTAGCTACTGCCAACCGAGGAGGGAATTATTCCGCTCGCTTCTTGGGCGATCTTGACGCCGACGGACGCTCCGATTCGCGTCGCGCCCGCTTCGAACATCGCACGGGCATCGTCAATTCCCTTAACTCCGCCCGAAGCCTTTACGCCAAGGGCGCTTCCAACCGTCCGACGCATGAGGGCAATATCGTCAACAGTCGCCCCGCCTTTCGAAAAACCGGTCGACGTTTTTACAAAGTCTGCACCAGCATTCTTAGCGGCAAGACATGCTCGGACCTTTTCCTCATCGGTCAGGAGCGCGGTCTCAATTATTACTTTGCACAGCACACGATTCTCGTGTGCGGCGTCGGCAACCGCTCGTATATCGTCTTCAACCGCGCAGTCGTCACCGGACTTCAACAAACCAATATTGATCACCATGTCGACCTCTTTGGCACCGTTGAAGATCGAGCGTCGAGCCTCATAGGCCTTTACGTCCGGCAAAGTAGCTCCGAGCGGAAACCCGATCACCGTGCATACCGGCACGCCGGTTCCGCGGAGAAATTCGGCCGACCTTTTTACCCAGCTCGGATTGACACAAACGGACGCGAAGCCGAATTTTGCGGCTTCGTCACAAAGTCTTCGAATGTCCGATTCGCTCGCCTCCGGTTTCAAGAGCGTATGGTCGATCAAGCTCGCCCAGTCGTGAGCCGTCGCGGTCTCCCCGAGGACGATGCCGATCCGCTCCGCACCGGCATCGACGATCCTTTGGACGTCGGCGCTGCAAAACGTCGGAGAATAATCGTCGCCTCCGATCTTCGCGAGAACAAGATCAGTTATCTGATCAACAAGACGTTCGTAATTTCCGTTTTTGTTCATAGAACGGATGCCGATGTTATCACCTTTTGTATTCCTTTTCGATGGCGTCGATCTTCGTGACGCGACGCTTGTGACGTTCCTCAGTTATCTCGGTTGTAACAAAGGCACGTACGATCTCCTTCACCTCGTCAAACGAATTTTGTCCGCTGCCGAGGCTAAGGACATTAGCTCCGTTGTGCTCACGCGAGTTTCGCGCAAGCGTGGCCGAATAACATGCCGCAGCTCGTACGCCCGAGACCTTGTTTGCCGCCATTGCGCTCCCGATTCCGGCTCCGTCGATGACGATGCCGACATCGATATGTTTAGCTGCGACCGAGCTCGCGACCGCGTGGGCAAAGTCAGGATAATCGACTGCATCGGTCGAGTTTGTTCCAAAGTCGCGCACCTGCAAGCCGAGCTGTTCAAGAAAGATCTTGAGCTGTTCTTTAAGGGGATATCCTCCGTGATCCGCACCGATACCGACCGAACCGACTTTCAAACCCTCAGTTCGCGATTTTTTTCGGAGCAGAATAATTCCTTTTTCATTGACGATGTCTGAGGCAAGCGGTGTGAATTTTGCAGTTTCCGAGATACGAACGCGCGAGCCAAAATCCAGCCCACGCAGGTCATCTTCTGTGATCAGTGACTTTGCCGACTCGTCGCGGTCATATTCCCGTTCACTTTTTTCCCGGAGAGAATTTACGACGATGTGTTCCGGAACTCTGTCACTTGAAGCGGGCTCGTCCTCAACAGGTACTGTTTCGAGGACCTGACGTACTAGCGCGCGGACGCGTTCACGCGTCTCATCTGATTGATCGGCCATAATTTCAATTCACCAAGAGCAGCGGCACCGGCCGCTTGTAAATTATAAATTGTTTGAATAGTATTTCTAAAACCGTCCGTCCTCAACAAAGGAATTATGTCAGCCGAAACAGCAAAAATCGAAGCTACTGAATTCACAAATCCCAATCTGGAGATCCTGTACAGCGAGAGTCAGATCCAGGATCGAATAGCCGAACTCGGCGAACAGATCACCCGCGAGTATCGCGACCGCGATCTTGTCCTTGTTAGCGTATTGAAAGGATCGTGCGTTTTTCTTGCCGATCTGATGCGAGTGATCGATCTTCAATTGACGATCGATTTTATGTCGGTTTCAAGCTATAAGGATGGAACCGTTTCAACCGGCGATGTCGAGATCCTCAAAGACCTGAGCAACCCGATCCGCGACAAGGACGTTATAGTCGTCGAGGACATTGTAGATACCGGACTGACCCTCTCGAGGCTGCTCGAGATCCTGAGTTCTCGTGGGGCTAATTCGATCAAGCTCGCGACATTTTTGGACAAGCCCGATCCCCGAATAAAGACGGAGCTCAAGATCGATTACACGGGTTTTGTGGTACCTAACAGATTTTTGGTCGGATACGGGCTTGACGCCGCGGGCCGCTACCGAAACCTGCCTTTCATAGCTGCCGTTCGCGACCCATCTGCGGTATAACCTTCTCTAGATCGATACGGCGTTTTCCCGGATGTGGCGGCTCGCCAGCAATCCCTTGACTAAAAAGAAGAGGGCCAGTAGGTGGATGCCAAAACCAAAAACGTCTCTCAGCCCGATCGCCAAAAATGCGTCGATCACGTAGAGAAATATCCCTACTACAAAGGCAATGTCGCTTCCCCGACGGGCCATCAGGCCAAACGCGGCAAGCACTCCGGCGATCAAAATATTCGTAATAAGAGCACTGCTCGACATGGTGGCGTTAAAACCGCTCGTCGTGCCGTCAACCCATTGCGTCAGACCAAGAGCGATCGGAGTGTTCGGAATCTGGTAGTAAAAAACGATCAAGGAATTGATCACTGAAAGGATCGCCAGCCAGAAAAACCAGTCGGCGGCGTGCAGAACGCTCGTTCGCGTGACATGCCGAGCGGAATCGTCGTCGAAGATGTCCATGATACCTCCGTTTGTCGTGTGTACTGAGAAAAACAGGTAAATGATAGCACGCCTGTCCAGACCGTTTGTCCGGGTGGGTGTTTCTGCACAAATCAATGGGAGTTTGACCTTGGCTAGTGTTTTCCGTATAATTTCAGCTTTTCGGCTACTGG
>JBDTWZ010000165.1:0-6888 GCA_040006435.1 Acidobacteriota bacterium | reverse complement strand
TTCATTCTTACACCGTTGGGTTCGCCCCCATTGGCGCTTGCGCTCGGGCTCGTCGTGTCGCTCACTTTCGGAACTCCGTTTCCGGATCTCAACGGTAAACCGACGGCCCTCCTGCTGCAGATGTCCGTAGTTCTTCTGGGTTTCGGAATGAATCTGAAATCGATCTACCAAGCCGGAAAGGACGGCATTCTTCTCACCATCGCAACGATCTTCGGCACGCTGGCACTCGGCTACGCGATCGGGAAACTTCTGAAAGTTCGCGGGCGCATATCCGCATTGATCTCGACGGGGACCGCGATCTGCGGCGGAAGCGCGATTGCCGCCGCGGCGCCCGGCATCGAGGCCGAACCCGAGCAGATCTCAATCTCACTTGGAACGGTGTTTGTGCTCAACGCCGTCGCGCTCTTTTTGTTTCCAACGATCGGCCATAGTCTCGAGTTGACGCAGCATCAATTCGGGATCTGGGCGGCGATAGCGATTCACGACACAAGCTCGGTTGTCGGAGCCGCGGCCGCGTACGGCGGTGAAGCTCTGGCGACAGCGACTACGGTAAAACTCGCCCGTGCTTTATGGATCGCGCCGGTTGCACTGATGTTGATGTACCTCTATCGACGGCGATATCCGAACGCGAAGGCGAAGATCGCGATCCCGTGGTTTATTCTCGTATTTCTTCTGACGGTTGTCGCACGAACCTACGCACCGCTCTGGATCCAGCCCAGCTTTTTTGACTCACTTGTTAATCTGGCAAAGGCTGGAATGACCGTCACTCTATTTCTGATCGGCACGAGCCTCACGCTCGAGAGCATAAAGACGACCCGCTGGCGCCCGCTGTTTCAAGGCGCGATTCTCTGGATCGTCGTTTCGGTGATCTCACTCGCTGCCGTCCTCTGGCTTATCTAAAAAGTTACGTCGGGCGGAAATTGCGGTATCGGCTCCGGCGGCGTCGGGAACGGTGCGGGTTCAGGCCCGCCCGGCTCCGTGATCGGATCCGACACGGGATAAGGATCCGTTGGATTGATGGGCTCAGGAGTGATCGGCTCGATCGGTTGAGGAGCCGGGTTATCCGGATTTTGCTGTGCAAACCATGGATTTTTTGCGATTGTTGTCATATGTTGAGTTGGCGAAGCCCAGTGACCGTGTATCAGGTCAGGACAATTCTCGCCGCGAACGGATCGTTCGCAACATCCGTGCCCCTCAAGCTCGTTTCGGTAATTTCTATTTGGTTTAATTCCGTCAGGCTGGGGGCGATACCGACGTAATGGTAAAATTGAAGACGGAATCGCGCGGTGCCGTCAATCCCGAGATTGTCCGCCTGGATCGCATTCATCATCATCATCATCATGCCCCTCGCTCGGCGGCAAAGACACACTCCCTACCGGTCGGGTTTCGGCCTTTCAGCCCTGTTTGCTAAAATACTCGTTTCGGTAGGCAGCCGGATTCTTCACCGTAATGAGCATCAACCAGATAACGGTTCGCGGGGCACGCCAGCACAACCTCAAGAACATCGACGTCGAGATTCCCCGGAACAAGTTTACGGTTATAACCGGTCTGTCGGGTTCGGGGAAATCGTCGCTTGCGTTCGACACGATCTATGCCGAAGGCCAGCGCCGGTACGTCGAATCGCTGTCCGCATACGCACGCCAGTTTCTCGATCAGCTTGAAAAACCCGACGTCGATTCGATTGAAGGATTGAGTCCGGCGATCTCGATCGAGCAAAAGACCGTCTCGCGATCTCCGCGTTCGACCGTCGGGACCGTCACCGAGATCTACGATTATCTTCGCCTGCTGTTCTCGTCTATCGGCCAACCCCATTGCCACCAGTGTGGCGAGCCGATCACGCGGCAATCGGTCGAGCAGATCGTTTTCGGAATTCTAAGCTTGCCCGAGGGGGAACGCGTGATGATCCTTGCCCCGATCGTTCGCGGCCGCAAGGGAGAATTCAAAAAAGAACTCGAGAAGCTCCACAAGGAAGGGTTTGTTCGGGCCCGGATCGACGGCGAGATGCGCCAACTTGATGAGGATATCGAGCTCGACAAGCGCCGCAATCATACGATTGAGGTCGTTGTCGACCGCCTGCTGATGAAAGAGGGCGTAAAAGAGCGTCTGACCGAATCCGTGAAGACGGCTCTGCGTCTGACCGGTGGCGCGGTGCTCGTTTCGATCATCGACGGCGAAGAGAAGCTATACAACGAGCGGATGGCGTGCATCAATTGCGGCATCAACATTGCGACGCTCGAGCCGCGTTCGTTCTCGTTCAACTCGGCATACGGTGCTTGCAAGCGTTGCCAGGGTCTCGGTACCGTGATGGAGATCGACGCCAACAAGATCGTGCCCGACCAATCGCAGAAAGCAGGGAAGATGAAGTTTCTCGGCGGCGTAGATAAGGCGAGCGGAAACTACCTGCAGTCGGCGCTCACCGCGATAATCGAGAAATTTACGGATGGGGACGAACTCGGCCAGCCCGAGCAAGCCTTGTCAGAACCGAGAGCGGTAGCGAGTGGGGATTTTTCCACCGCCGAGACGCTGAGACGGAGAGGTAAGAAGGCAGAAACACGAGCGGTAGCGAGTGGGTCTATGGCGACGCTGGTGAAGACCGCGTTTCGTGATTTACCCGCTTTCATTCGTGAAGCCTTCTTTCACGGCACGAAACGCCGAATGACATTTCGGCAGGGAACTTACCGGTACGAAAGCGACTGGAAAGGCGCGCTGCGGGTAATGCGCGACCGCATGGAAAATCCGCCGTCGGAGAAAACTAAACTCGCGCTTGAGGAGCTGATCGCTCCAGTTCCGTGTCCCATCTGCAGCGGAGCTCGCCTTCAGCAGGAGAGCCTGGCCGTCCGGGTCAATGGGCTTGGTATCGCCGACTACACGATGCTGCCGATCGACGAATCGGTAAAAAGTATCGGCAAGATCAAATTGAATGCTCGTGAAGAAAAGATCGCGGGACTCGTGCTGAGGGAGATTCAGGATCGTCTCCGATTTTTGGAAGCC
This sequence comes from Acidobacteriota bacterium, assembly GCA_040006435.1. GTDB lineage: Bacteria > Acidobacteriota > Blastocatellia > Pyrinomonadales > Pyrinomonadaceae > OLB17. Next base: position 3,897 of record JBDTWZ010000165.1, on the reverse strand, counting down.
GTCGGCCTCGGTTACTTGACTCTCGATCGTGCGTCCGCAAGCTTGTCCGGCGGCGAAGGCCAGCGGATCCGTCTTGCAACGCAGATCGGCTCGCGGCTCCGCGGAGTGCTCTATGTGCTGGACGAGCCAAGTATCGGGCTCCACCCGCGCGACAATCAGAAATTACTCGAAACGCTGCACGCGCTGCGTGATCTCGGCAACACGGTTCTCGTCGTCGAACATGATGAGGAAACGATCGAACATGCCGATTACGTCGTCGATCTTGGCCCGCTTGCCGGAACGCACGGCGGCGAGATCGTCGCGACCGGAACGCCGGCTGATATCGAACGCAATCCCGACTCGTTGACCGGTAAGTATCTCAAAGGCGAGCTAAAGATCGATATTCCCGATGTCCGCCGCCTACCGAACGGGAACCGCATTCGCGTCAGGGGCGCACGTGCACATAATCTGAAAAATATCGACGTCGAGTTTCCGCTCGGGCTATTCACAGTCGTGACGGGCGTATCGGGATCGGGCAAATCGACGCTTGTCGAAGAGATACTTTATCCGGCGCTTTATCGGCATGTGTATAAGTCGGCGGTCGATCCTCTCGAGCACGACTCGATCGAAGGGCTCGACCTCGTCGATAAGATCATCGAGATCGATCAGACGCCGATTGGTCGTACGCCGCGGTCGAATCCCGCGACGTACACCGGACTGTTCACCCCGATCCGCGAGCTATACGCGATGCTTCCGGAATCGCGAACGCGGGGCTATAAGGCTGGTCGTTTCTCCTTTAACGTCAAAGGCGGACGCTGCGAAGGCTGCGAAGGCGACGGGATGAAACGGATCGAGATGAATTTTCTGCCGGACGTTTACGTGATGTGCGATGTGTGCCGCGGCAAGCGATACAATCGCGAGACACTCGCCGTGAAGTATAAGGGTTTGTCGATCGCAGATTTGCTCGACACGACGATCGAGGACGCTCTGCCGATACTCGAAAACATTCCGCAGATCAGGCAGAAGCTCGAGACGCTGCTCGACGTCGGACTCGGTTACATCAAGATCGGACAGTCCTCGACGACCTTGAGCGGTGGCGAAGCACAGCGGATAAAATTAGCAAAAGAACTTTCAAAGCGTGCGACAGGTAAGACTATTTACATTCTCGACGAACCCACGACCGGCTTGCATTTCGCGGACGTGCACAAGTTGCTTGAGGTTCTCCAAAAGCTTGTCGATACCGGCAACACCGTCATCGTGATCGAACATCATCTCGATGTAATTAAATCCGCGGATTACATCATCGATCTCGGGCCGGAAGGTGGTGCAGGCGGCGGGAAAGTGGTTGCGACCGGGACGCCGGAGGAAGTTATTCGCGTGAGAAAGTCTTATACGGGTCAAGCGTTGAAGACGGTGCTCTAGACGTTGGGTATGCCTTCAAGCGCAAGCCCGTATGCGGCTCAACTCGCAAATTTTCGCGCTTGCATTTACAATCCTGTTTGTTCCAATGAAGCTCACTCCGAGCTTCGAATGCTCACATATCCAGACGATAAACCAGGAGATTGACTCATGCGATTGAGATCTGAAACTCTACTAACCTTAGTTTTTGCCGTTCTGCTTCTGTTTGGCTGTAAAGCCTTTGAAAAGGCTGTCACCGAAACATCGTCGAACGGGAACGCGCCTACCGAGACATCTGGCGCTGATACTGCAGATGTTCCGCCGGATGAGGATGGAACCATACCGTCGGGCTCGGGCGTCGAAAAGGAAAAGCCATCTGCGGGCAAGGGCAACGTGCAAGGCAAGGCATTTTTCAACGAGAAGCCTGCGGCCGGTGTCGACGTCAAACTTTGTAAGACGTTCAATCGATTTTTCGGCGGTTGCGGGGGAGAGACCTTTTCGGCGAAAACGGATGACAATGGCGAATATTTGATCAAGGACGTTTCGCCCGGTATTTACGAAGGCCTTACGGTCAAGGTTTTCAATACTCCTTATTACGTTTTCGCGACCTCCGGCATTATCGCGGCAGCGAAATATCAGATCGAGGCCGATAAGACCTACTTCGCGCCTGACTCGCACCTTTTTAAGAACGACCTCAAACTCGTTAGCCCCAAGGCTGGCAGCAACGTCGCCTCGGAGAATATCGAGATTAGGTGGGAAGCTTATCCGGATGCTTCTTATTATAAGTTCAGTGTGCGTTCGGACACGTCGGGCGGCGGCGAGACCGATTATGACCTGATAAACAAGCGAGTGGATGACGTCTCGTTCACGTTAGACAAACCACTCAAGCCGGGCTCGTACGCCGTTGAGGTGACGGCCTACAACGGGAATGATCGAAAGCTTGTTCAAAGCGCGGACGATATAAAATTCACCGTAAAATGATTTAGAGTGCGCGATTTATTGCGTCGATCATCTCTCGCACCGCTTGATTCAATCCGACAAAGACCGAGCGCGAGATGATGTTATGACCGATGTTGAATTCGGCGATCTCGGGAATCGCTGCGAGGGCCCCGATGTTTCGGTAGGTAAGTCCGTGGCCGGCAGCGACGATGAGACCGAGTTCCTTTGCGCGGGCGGCGGCCTGGGCGATCCGACTGATCTCAGACGCAGCTTTCTGCGCTCCTTCGCCGTGTGCGGCACGCGAGCTGAGAGTCATCTCGGCGTATTCGGCAGTACACAGCTCGACCTGTTGTGCTCCGACGCCGCTTGCGGCCTCGATCTGCTCGAGGTCTGGGTCGAGAAAGATGCTGACAAAGATTCCGTTTTCCTTCAGCTTCCCGACGACGGCCTTCACCACTTCAAAATGTCGGACGACATCAAGCCCACCTTCGGTCGTAACCTCGTTCGGACTTTCGGGTACGAGCGAAACAGCATCCGGCTTTGTTCGCAATGCGATCGCGAGCATCTCATCGGTCGCGGCCATCTCGACGTTGAGATATGTCGTGACCACTTCGCGCAAAACCTCGATGTCACGATCCTGGATATGCCGGCGGTCCTGCCGGAGATGTACGGTGATGCCGTTCGCCCCCGCTTGTTCACAGATGACGGCGGCCGTGACGATACTCGGCTCGATCGTTTTACGAGCTTCGCGAATGGTCGCGACGTGATCGATATTGACGTTAAGTTTCGCGCTCACCGCTCAGATTATACACTCCGTTTCGGGCATTTCGCCGGACTTGGGCCAACTCGCTGAACATTCTTCCCGTGTCCCGGACGACGCTCACTTTTGAACCCTCGACGTTGTTCCATCGGACGGGTATTTCTTTCAGTCGCAGGCCGTGATACTTCGCGACAAACAAAAATTCGACGTCAAAGCCAAATCGATCGACGGTCATGACATCGAGCAGCGGTCGGAACTTTGCCATATTGAACGCCTTAAAGCCGCATTGTGTATCCGCAAATCCAAGACCGGACATAGTACGGATCACGAGATTCATCACTTTTCCGCCCTGCTCACGACGCCACGGCTGATGCGTACCGATCAGCGTGCGGTCAAGGGCCCGCGAACCAAAGGTCACATCGAATTCACCGCGGCGGATCGGATCTACGAGTTTGGGCAGTTCTTCGATCGGGGTCGAAAGGTCGGCGTCGGAAAACAATGCGATATCGGCGGAAGCGGCAAGAAGACCTGTTTTGACGGCGAAACCCTTTCCTCGGTTTTCTTCGTACCGCACCACTTTCGCTGGGATCTCGCCTGCGATTTCAAAGGCAGCATCGGCGATCTCCGCCGTCCGATCCTTCGACCCATCGTCCACGACGATCAATTCAGCCAGCAGGGATGAACCTCTTACGAACGAGAGGATCTGCTTAATCGACTCGCCGACACGGGTTGCTTCTTCAAAAGCCGGAATAACAATGGAGATCTCTGGTGTCATCGGACAAAGTGTAAATGGTAAAGCGTTGTCGTATAAATGTAAATTC
>JBDTWZ010000164.1:0-6974 GCA_040006435.1 Acidobacteriota bacterium | reverse complement strand
TCGCCGCCACTCATTCTCAGCAAGGAAAATGTTGACGTCGCCCTGCAGATCTTCGACGACGCGATCACGTCATCTATCTGATCACCGACAACGTCAAAAAAAAGCGGCTCACCGTCCCCGGTCGAGCCGCTTTCTCTCGTTTGAGGAACTGATTCGAGAATCAGCCCTTCGCTTTCTTTATCTCTTCGATCATCACCGGCACGGCTTCGAAAAGATCGCCGACGATGCCGTAATCGGCGATATCGAATATTGGGGCTTCGGCGTCTTTGTTGATAGCGATGATCGTGCCCGCGTTCTTCATTCCGACAATATGCTGGATCGCGCCCGAGATACCGAGGGCGATGTAAACTTTAGGTGCCACCGTCTGCCCCGACGAGCCGATCTGTCGATCGATCGGCAGCCACTCGCTGTCACAGATCGGCCGTGAAGCCGCCAGGTCCGCACCGAGCGCATCCGCGAGCTGCTGAGCAAGTGCGATGTTCTCCTGAGATTTAATTCCGCGACCGACGGCAACGATGATCTCGCTCTTCGTCAGATCGACCGACGCCTTTGCTTCCTGAAACGGCTCTTCGGGCGTCATGCGTATGTCGCCGACAGTGACATCCATCGTTTCGACAGATGCGCTTCCCTTTGCAGCATTGTCCCCGCGAAACGCTCCCGACTGGAACGTCACAAAGTACGGAGCATCGCCGCCGATCGTAACGTCTGCATCGAGCTTCCCGAGAAAGATGCGTCGGGTGAAAACAAGTTTCTTAGACTCCCCTCCTGGTTTGAGGAGGGGTGCCGACGCTTCGTCGGCGGGGTGGTCGGCTGACGCGATGGTGCTATAGCGGATACAATCGCCGACCATCTCGCGACCCATGCGAGTCGCGATCTTCGGAGCGAAATCCCGGACCTGGTAGGTGTGTGACATGACAACGTACTTTGGATTCGTTGCCTTTACCACCTGCTCCCAAGCGTCGGCATAGGCATCAGGCGTATACGTTCCCAACTTTTCGTTCTTTGCGACGATCACCTTTTCGAGTTCGTAGGCGGCGATCTCGCCGGCCAGCGCGCAATCTTTGTCGCAAGGTATTACCGCAGCGACTTTCAGCCCGAGGTCCTTTGCAATGCTCTGAGCCGCGGTTATCGCTTCCAGCGAAGTCTTGTTCAGGACACAGTTTTTGTGTTCGATGAAAACTAGAATGTCACTCATAAATATTCGAAAACACTCGGAAAAACGGAAGTAAAAGTATCACAAAAAGGCCGGGAGATGGCAAACGCCACATCCCGGCCAACCGTAGCAAACGTCTGCGAATACTAATGGACGTTAAAATTTGCAACTGGGTAATCAGGTGGCGACTGGCCACCCGCTGAAATCCCCCACAAGACAGCCTGTGGTGACGACCCTGTGTTCCGATTATAGAACTTTGTATCGGAAGCGGCCGCGCCGCTTCGCCACACGCTGAGGTCCATCTTACCGTCTCCGTCATAGTCGCCCGGAGTAAGGTAGTCATTAGGAGCCGCTCCGAATTTCTCCACGAATACAAGATTCGTAGCACTCATAAGCACATACCAATCCAAGACTCCGGAATTCGACCTCACGGCGGCCAGATCTGCCCTGCCGTCAGCATCGAAGTCGCCGGAGACGAACCGGTCGGTCGTCAGGCCGTAGTCGAAGAACGACGGCGTCATCGAGCCGTTGATCAGCCGGTAATGAATCGCCGACCCGCCACTGTCGCGGGCGACGTGGAAATCGAACTTACCATCGCCGTCAAAGTCGCCATGTATCGGCCGGTCGCCGCTGATTCCCCACGGGACGAAAGTAATGTTCCCCGACGGGTTATTCAGACTGCCGCGGTAATAAAACGTGCTTTGGGAACCCGGTGTCACACCTGTGCGGTACACGGCGGGATCCGCTTTGCCGTCACCATCGTAGTCGCCGACGACCGACGGGTTATCGTTTGCGAGACCGAAAGAGACCACCGATGCGGTGTTGGTAGCGCTGTTAAGGATATAAAACGCCGGAATTGCTCCTATCGGACGCCACACGGCAACGTCGGTTTTTCCGTCGCCGTCGAAATCGGCCGGCGTGACACGGTCACCGCTGCCGAATCCGGCCCCGATCCCCCAATCGACCCCTCGTATACTGCCGCCGTTACTATTCTGGATCCACCATGTCGTCTGGCTCGCACCTGTTGCTGAGCGAACAACGGCAAGGTCAGTCTTGTTATCGCCATCGAAGTCTAGAGTTCGCGATCGCGGAATCGCCGGAGCTCCGGAAATCATTCCGTCAAGCTTGAAGGGGAAATCTTGCCGCACGGTTATCGGAGTGGGTGCTCCGGTCGGGAACTGCCCGGCATCGGAAGCATCCGTCCATACGGTCCCCGTAAACTGCCGGCCATTATTGAAGGGAACCGCACGTGTTCCGAGAAACGTAGACGGGGGTGCAAAGTGGGCGGTAGTCGTCCCGATCGTAGTGTTCCAATCGATCCAATAGTTGCCCGCGGGAAGGACCGCCGCAGGACTGACGGTAATAGCCGTCTGCCAGATCCGCCGCGTGGTGCCGGGAACCGAGGGCGGGCCCGCCCCGACGCCTACGACCGAATTAAAGATGCGGAAAAACAACGAGTCGGTGGAAGACGCGAGGCGGTTGGTCGTTGTGTCGCCAAACACAATCGCGCTACCCGGGTCACTTGGGCGACCGTTCCAGATCCTAAGGGTCGCTCCGGTTATCGGGCTGGTGGCACCCGCAAAACCGGTCTGATATGCGAATACGATCACCTGATTGATCGTCCATGTTTGGCCAACCGGAACATTGAAATCATCGGCGCAGCGAAAGAGTGTCGCTGTTACGGCGCACGAGTAGCCGGCGGTCGTGTTCGCCGCATTTGTTACGCCGAAGTCATTCGGCGCCTCGCTCCATTGCGTTCCGGCGGGTGCGGCGACGCCGCTTCCCGAGTTCGAGCCTGTTGCAAGGCCTCCGTTATCGTAAATGATCGCAGCGAGGCCTGTGCTCGACAGCAACAGGGCTCCCATTCCAAAGGCAGCGATCCACTGAAAGACGCTCTGCTTTGTCGAAGCGCCGAGTGTAGAAAATTTGCTCATAATCCTCCTAAAGATAAAGTGTTAGGTTGTTAGGTGAGGCTCTACTACCCGCCCGCGCACGTGATACGGCCCAAGCACCCAAGCATATGATCCGAACTATTCGAACTCATGGGAGAAGCCCCCAATTAAAGTGGTGATTTATTATAGGGACTTTTCGTCCAAATGGAAAACAATTTTGGCTCCGTTTCACACGCCGGTTTGCCTTCGGCAGCTCTTTGTGGGTGGGTCGACTGTGAGATTCTCCGACCGGATACGGGCGGACCATTCCGCGCGAAAAACGAGCTGCGGCGACCGCACGGAGTCCGACACCGCCGCAAAAAAAGGACCGAAGTTATTCGATCCTTTCTCTTAGAAATCTTAAAAAACAACCTATAAAACGCGAACCTCGGTCTTAAGCTTCTCGACTAATTCCACCGCTCCGGCTTTTGTGTCCCCTCCGCCGAGCATTTGCGTCTGCTTGGTTTTCAGCGGCATGTAAACTTTTTCGACCGTCGCACCAGATGTGAACGCTTCAACACTCGTTGTCACGTCGCGGATCTCTTTTTTCTTCGCCGCCATAATTCCCTTCAACGAAGCATAACGGATCTGAGAGATACCGGATTGAATTGTAAACAGCGCCGGTAGCTGATAAGCAAACCATTGGTACCAGCCACTCTCAAGCTCGCGCTTTACTCGAAGGCTAGGCTCCCCTCCTGTCTTAGGAGGGGTGGCAGCCGCTTCGGCTGACGGGGTGGTGAGCGAACTTCGATCGACCTCTATGACGATCGTCGCGTGCGGAATACCTAGCAGCTCGGCGAGGATCACTCCGGTCTGGCCGTAGCTCGCGTCGTCGGACTGCAGACCGGCGAAAACAAGGTCAGCATTCTCCTCACGTATCGCATCGCCTATCGCTTTCGCGATCTGATAAGGCGAAAGTTTGTTCGGCTTATCATGAATGACGTGTATGGCACGGTCCGCTCCGCGTGCAAGGGCGTCTTTTATGACGGTCTTCGCACTCTGCGGTCCGAGCGAGCAGACAATGACTTCACCTTCGCCTTTGGCCTCTTTCAGACGCAATGCTTCTTCGAGTGCGTATCCGTCCGACTCATTTGTCTGCTGAGCAACGTCTGACTCATTGATCCATTTTTCATCAGGCCCGATGCGCAAGACAGCATCCTTGTTTGCGACCTGTTTCATTAAGACGATTATCTTCATGTGTCTGTACGAATTCAGAATTCAGAATTCAGAATTCAGAATTCAGAATTCAGAATGGAAAAAGAAAGAATGCTGCCTTCTGCCTTCTAATCCTCGTACCTTTTAAATATCAGGCACGCATTAGTTCCGCCAAAACCGAAACTGTTCGAAAGAACGTACTCAACCTTTGCGTCGCGTGATGCATTCGGAACGTAATCCAGATCGCATTCGGGATCAGGCACCTGGTAATTTATCGTCGGAGGGAGTTTATTTTCCTTGATTGCCAGCACGGAGAATACAGCTTCGATGCCACCGGCGGCTCCAAGTGCGTGTCCGGTCATAGATTTTGTAGAGCTGACGGCCAGGCCATTTTTCGAATGATCACCGAAAACTTTTTTGATCGCCAGCGTTTCAAACTTGTCGTTGTAGGGTGTCGATGTTCCGTGAGCATTTACATAGCCGATCTCGTCAGGTGAAATTCCGGCGTCCTTGATCGCGCGTTCCATAACCCGTATCGCACCCGATCCTGTTTCATCCGGCATCGTCACATGAAACGCATCGCCGCTCATTCCATAGCCGACGATCTCGGCCAGAATATTTGCGCCGCGAGCTTTCGCAAACTCGAGCTCTTCAAGTATTAGAATTCCGGCGCCCTCTCCTATAACAAAACCATCACGTTCGAGATCGAACGGTCGGGAGGCTGTCTGCGGATCGTCGTTCCGCGTCGAGAGAGCCCGCATTGACGCAAATCCGGCAACAGACATCGGTGTTATCGCACTCTCGGCTCCGCCGCAGATCATCGCGTCAGCGTCTCCGCGCTCGATAATCCGGAAACTGTCGCCGATGGCATGTGCTCCGGCCGAACACGCGGTCGCGGTCGCCGAATTCGGTCCCTTTGCTCCGTGGCGAATAGAAACGTTTCCAGACGCGAGGTTGACGATCGCCGAAACGATAAAGAAGGGCGAAACGCGATCCGGACCGGAATTGAGCAACTTTTCGTGTTCGCGCTCGATCGCCCAGAAGTCGCCGATCCCCGAACTGATGTATGTCCCGACCATGTCGGCGTTCGACTCGTCTATCTTAAGCCCACTATGCTTTACCGCCTCGTCGGACGCGGCGAGCGCAAAATGGGTAAACGCTCCCATCCTCCGAGCTTCCTTCTTATCGAGAAAGCTTAACGGGTCAAAATCCTTTACCTCGCATGCGAACTTTACCGAGTACTTCTCAGTGTCGAACTTTTTGATGTAATCGGCACCGCCCTCGCCCTTGACAAGAGCGCTCCAAGTCGTCGGCACGTCATTTCCGACAGCCGTCACTAAACCGAGCCCGGTTACTACTACTCGACGCCTCATATTAGTCACTCGTAAATAGTAAATCGTGAATAGAAAGATCTATTTACGATTTACGATTCACTATTCACGAACTATCCTTTGTGCTGCTCGACGTACGCGTACGCATCGCGGACGCTCTGAATCTTCTCGGCGTCTTCGTCGGGAATCTCAATGTCGAACTCCTCTTCGAAGCGCATCACCAACTCGACGAGATCGAGTGAGTCGGCGCCAAGATCCTCAATAAAGCGCGCGTTCTCGGTTACCTCTGCCTCATCGACACCTAACTCGTCAACGATGATTTGTTTGATCTTATCCTGAACTTCTGACATATATTCTCCTGTTTATCTATAGCGTTTCTAAGCTTGTTCTTAAACTCTCAGCATTCTCAATATTCGCGGAAAGAGCTTCGCGATCGATCTGTCGAAGCAATCCGGAAAGCACCTTGCCCGGCCCCACCTCGACGAACTTTTCGACTCCCAGTTGGCTCAGCTTTTCAATAGACTGCATCCACTTCACCGGTGACGTTACCTGCCTTTTCAACGCTTCGGAAACTTTCTCCGAATCATCATTAACCTCGGCGTCCACGTTATGTACTATCGGAAACCGAAAGCCACCGTAATTCAGCTGCCGCAAATCGACCGCGAGCCTTTCTTCGGCCGGCATCATCAATTCGCAATGAAAAGGAGCCGAAACATTTAGCTTTATCGCCCGCTTCGCACCCTTCCCTTTCAATATCTCGCACGCTCGATCAACAGCTTCACTATTTCCGGCTATGACCACCTGCGATGGCGAATTGATATTCGCCGGACTGCAAACCTGGCCTTGAGCGGCTTCGGCACAGCCTTGTTCGATGTCCTCAAGACCGAGGCCCAACACGGCAGCCATGGCACCTACCCCGACCGGCACGGCTTCCTGCATGTACGTTCCGCGGCTCCGTACAGCACGAAGCGCGTCGCCAAAATCTAAAACACCAGCCGCCACGAGGGCGGAATATTCGCCCAGGCTATGGCCTGCGACAAATGCCGGCGACGGAAACCCCTCGGCCAACATCGCACGAAACGCGGCGATCGAAGTGGCAAGGATCGCTGGCTGCGTGTTCGCAGTTAGCTGAAGATCCTCTTCGTTTCCTTCGAAGCACATCGCTGCAAGCGGAAAGTCGAGAGCTTGGTCTGCTTCTTCAAATACCCGTTTCGCCGCAGGAAAGTTGTCAGCGAGATTCTTTCCCATTCCGACGGCCTGTGATCCCTGGCCGGGAAAGACGTATGCAATTGCATTCATCGGAGTAAATGGCCGTACTTATCTCGATCCATCGCACCAACAAGTAGCAAAATACCTTCGATGAATCCCCAAATAACTCCAATTCCCGTTGTCACAGTAAGCAAC
>JBDTWZ010000163.1:0-7115 GCA_040006435.1 Acidobacteriota bacterium | reverse complement strand
TTGCCGATTCAAAGCTGAAAAAGAACTACACGTTCGCGAACACATCCGGCGGACTCCGCTCCGATACGATCTTCACACTCTTCACCGACCGCGAGGGCGTTCTCTGGATCGGTACCAACCGCGGTGTCAGCCGTTTCGACAGGCAAGGATCTTTTCAGGCGACGGTCTCTGACATTCCAAACAGTAATTTCATAAGGACGCTCTACCAATCGCCGGGCGAAGGTCGGTTACTCTACGCGGGGTCGAACCGCGGACTGTTTTCGCTCAATAAGAGCGACGGCACGTGGATCGAGATCCCGGCATTCAGAAACAAGGTGATCTATGCGATTCGAAAACGCTACCAGCCGGGCACCGTCGTAGGGACCGGTGACGGTGTGTTCGATATCTCGGGCAGGAAACTCCTTGACGGTGACGTTCGAGGATTCGCGGGCGTCGATCGGCACGACTACGCCGCGTTCATCGGTCGCGGAGTAGTTGACCTGACCGCTGACACGCCGAAGATCGTCATTCCCAACCCGGGCGTTACATCGGTGGCCGAGTATCGCAACAAACTCTGGATCGGAACTGTCGACGGCAATCTTTTCAGTTACGATGGCGAGACCGTCAATAAAGAAGTTGATCCCGCTCTTTTAAAAAGCGGGACGATCTGGAAAATGTTTAGTGGCGCGGACGGCGCTTTGTGGATCGCCGCCCAACACGGCGTGATCCGTGTTCAAGATGGACAGTCGCAGAGGATCATCGACGCCGAAGACGTCCGCGACGTGTTCGTCGACGGAGCTGACGTATGGGCGGCGACGACCACGCGCGGGCTTTTACACGCGCGGCAAGACGGACGTTTCGGATGGCTCCTGTCGGGGATAGGATTCGAACAGGGACTGCCCTCGGAAAAGGTATTTTCAATCGTACCGGATGACGGCCTGTTGATTGGAACGAATCGCGGAGTGGTTGCTTACCGCCCGGGTACGATCGCTCCGAAACTGATCCCGCTGCGGGTCCTTAGCCAGCGCGTTCACGACCTTGCTGAGCTCAAGTCGACGATCGAGCTAGAGTATCCGCAAAATTCTCTGCTCGTTGAGGTTGGCGGTCAGAGCAGCCGAACATTTCCCGAAGAATTTCAATATGCTTTCGTCCTGAAGAATGCCAAGGACGAAGTCATCGACACTCGGCTTTCAAACGATTCGCAATATTCGCCGGCCGATCTTTCTCCCGGCGAATACACGATCGAATCGATCGCCTTCAACCGCGACCTGCTCGCGTCCGAACCGTTGATAATCAAGTTCGCTGTGGCAAAGGCGCCGTTCCCTTGGACGGCGACGGCGCTCGGCGTGCTTTTGGTGATCGCGTTGGTTGGTTTAGTGTGGGCGATGATCGAACACCGACGCATCGCCGAGCGCAACCGCGAGCTCGCGGCGGCGCGTCTCGACCTTGCGAACGAGGCCGAACGCGAGCGGCGACGTATCGCACGGGACCTGCATGATCAGACGCTCGCGGATCTGCGCAACCTGATGATCACGAGCGACAAGCTCACCTCGGACAATAAGGAATTTCGAAGTGAGATCGAAGCCGTCTCGACCGAGATCCGGCGCATCTGCGAAGATCTTAGTCCTTCGGTTTTAGAAAACGTGGGGCTTGTCGCGGCGCTCGAATTCCTGCTCGACCGGACGGTCGAGAACCGGAAATTCTTAGCGGATGCCACGGTTGAAGACCACATAAACTTTCCGTTGAACGTCCAGCTCCAGATCTATCGCATCGCCCAAGAAGTGCTGACGAACATTGTCCGGCATTCGAGCGCGAACATCGTCGAGATGAGCGTCAAAGCATCCGATGCGGGCGAGTTCGGTTTGACGATCCGTGACAACGGCGATTCTTTTCGGCCCGAAGGTGCGGAAAAGGGACGCGGCATCGCCAACATTCGCTCGCGTGCAAATCTTGTCAACGGAAAAGCATCGTGGAAGGAATCTCGTCGCGGCGGGAATGTGTTCACGCTGAGGATCGGACCGACCAGTGGGGCGGCCTAGATAATTCTCCCGGTCGCGTTCGCCAACAAGTTCTTACAGCATATCTGATGAGTCTGCGAAGCAGACGACCATATCTTTAGCCCCACGTGCAGCGAAGCGGAACGTGGGGTCTCGTCGACCGATGAGATTCAGCGTGTGGAACACGCGTCGAGAGTTATCGCGTGTTCCACACGCTCGTACTAATTGCAATCGATACTACACACTCCGCTTCGCTTCGTGTGTAGCTAAAGTTAGGGTCGTCTGCTTCGCAGACTGCGAGACTCAGAAATCTTCGCGGACCGCATTGCTCGATGTTTGACGATGTTCCGGCCTCCATAAAGAATCTCATCCGCTCACGTCAACTCGCCTTCACTCGGATCTGAGGATCTTGCGGTACAAAAGATTACCCACGGTAACATCAGGATGAGTGGCGTTAGAAACACGACTAGCGAATGCCGCCAGAACGCCGGATCGCGATAAGCACCTCCGATGAGTGGGATTCCGAGCGTTGCTGCGTAATAGATCGCGATTGGCAGGAGCGATCGGCGGGCAAGAACTGATCCGGGGTATCGCTTGCGCAAGCTCAGCCTTTCACTCGCGACAAACAGAAGAAACAAAAATCCAAAATAAACGAAGATGCCTTCCAGCCGATGAATCTCTTCCCGGCCAAGCCAGCCGATCTCCAGTTTCTGAAGAGATAGAGCCGCAACGATGCGTGTCGTGTTTGCAAGAAGCGTCGTGAGATATGCGACGAGCATCGCGATAGGAAAGAATCGCCACTCGATATTTCGCGGCCACGAGCGCGAGATCTTCGCAAGCGTCAGCATCACAAACGAGATGATGAGAAAGTTAACGCCTGAGCATGACGCGGCGATAAGAAACGTGTGGTCGCTGCTCATGTATCCGGCGTGCGATTCGAATTCGAAATGCGTGCTGGTGATCAGTTCGACGAGACTGGCCGTCGGCGCGAGAATCCAGCGCAGATCGTTCACGCTTGCCGTCGAGTAGAAAGATTTTAGCGCGAAGGCGATCGCGAAGATCGTGGAGAGCTGGAGCAGGTTTTTGAGGTTTAGTCGTGCGTTCATGTTTGGTGTGTTTCGTGTATTTTGTGGTTTGGATTAGTTCGGAAAAAAACAGAACCACGAAATGCACGAAACACACGAAAGATCCTCTATGCCACGTGACGACTCAGTCAGACTCCCCTCCTTGGTTAGGAGGGGTGCCGAGGCTACGCGAGGCCGGGTGGGAGTTCAAACAAAATCTGATTCTTACTTAGCTACCACCCCGTCAGCCGAAACGGCTGCCACCCCTCCTAAACAAAGGAAGGGAGTTTTTCTTGCCCCCCTCCGTTGCTGGTCAAGTGAGAGTTTTTACAGTTGCGGCAGAGCCGAGCTTACAAATCGCCGACGAAGTATCAACATCAACGCGATCATCGCTAACGCCGCCAACAGCCAAACAATCTCAGGCTCGCTGCCGACGGCCATGTCACTAACACCGACCGGTAGTGGCAGCGGCTGATTTACATCGTCGGCTGAACCGTTCGGGTTCACGACCTTTTCACGCACCGCGATGAATGATGTGTATCGCGTGAGGAGGTTGTATTTCAGGCCGAGGGATGTAATTTCCTTGATCGACTCGTCTGTTACGTTTCCGAAGCCGTAATCGGAAAGCTCAGCGATGCGAGTCCGCGCCCAGAGATATCTCAGCGCGCGGTTGCCTGCGTCGGGCTGAACGGTCGATACATCGAGACGTGATACGAAATCTCCTCGTCCGGTTTTTCCCGTCAGCTCGATCGTCCCACTAGGACCGCCGCGCCATTTTCCGAAGAGTACGACGGGACGCTGAGCCAGCAGGTCCGGAAAGCTTCCGGGCTCGACATCGTACATTTCAAAACCGTCGGCCTTGATCGCGATATCGGTCAGAACGGGAGTTTGAATGTATTCGCGAAATTTCGCCGCGACATCCGCGGCTTTCGCCTGGTCTTCGACGACAAATGGTTCACCAAGCCCGGCCCGCGCCACGCCTTCGATAAGATAGCGATTGACACCGGAACCTATTCCGAACGCAAAGACATTCGCCTGTCCGAGATTCTCCCGGATGTACTTGAATACACCTTCCTCGATCGACACATACCCGTCCGTGATCAGCACGATACTTCGCGATACGCCAGGGTTGGTCGGCAGACGCATCGCCTGCTGCATCGCCGGCAGAAGCTCGGTGCCGCCGCTGCCGCGCTGCTGCTCGATCAGTTGAATCGAGCGAGAAATGCTTTCCGCATTTGCGGGGAGCGGCCGGTCAGACAACGCGGTCGAATCGCCGGCAAACAAAACGACGTTGAAAAAGTCGGTCGGGCGAAGACCGCCAATCAGATCCTCGAGCAGTTTTTTTGACGTATCAAGCGGAAAGCCGTCCATCGAACCTGAAACATCGACGACAAAGACATACTCGCGCGGCGGGATGTCCTCGGGCGCAATGCGCTTCGGCGGCTGTGCCATATAGAGAAAGAAATTTTCGCCGTCACCCTGGTAGAGGATCAGCCCCGAGGCGATCTGATCGCCGGCGAGCCGGTAACGCAGGATGAAATCGCGATTCCCTTGAAACTTATCTGCGCCGTCGAGAGTGAACTGCGCGACGCTCTCGCCCTGCCATTCGGACAGCATCGGATGCGTCGAGCAATCCAGTTCGCGGATCGGAACACCCGCCGCAATACGGGCCGAAATATTGAAGGTGCTTGTCGGTTTCGTACCCTGCTGCGTGTACGGCATTTCGACAAATTTGTTTCCGTCCGGCGATTCTTTGGCGGACATGTATCGAGGCCCGACGACCGTCGGATATACAACTTCGTATACGCCATCGCTCGGCACAAGCAGTTCGGTGTATCGCAACTCGATCTCGACCGTCTCATTCGGCATGAGATTGGCCAGGCTCATAGTAAAGACGTTCGGCCTGGCCTGTTCGAGGAGGGAAGCACTTTTACCTTCTTTCTTTGCCGTCTCGAATTCCTCTTTTGCTTTTTCGCGTTCCTTGATCTTTGCGATGATGACTTCGTCGCCGATCTTCATTCGCATGCCATACACCGCCGCACGCGTCGATGCCGGGAAGACGTAAGTTGCGTTTATCGGGCGCGAGCCTTCGTTCTGATAGGTCTGAACGACGTGGACGTCGGCGATCACGCCGGAGACCGAAAGCTCGACATTCGTGGCCTTCAGCGGCAGTTGATCGACACCCGGGTCGCCCTTCACGAGAAAGTACGGCGACAGTGTTTTGTCGATATTGTTGTCGTCCGCACTGCCCGGCTTGAGCTGCGGAACGGTTATGAGTGTAAGTATCAGGATCGCCACGACGGTGCGACTGACGGCATGCAAACTAAGTTTGGTTTTCATCGGATCGGCTCCAGGTTTTGACGTTCTTATCGAACGGATGTTTTCCATGGAGCGATCGTAATCGCACGGATGTTTTCGGAACACGTCAGCCCCCACAGGCTCGAACCGTGTTAGCCACAGTCTATGTTCCGTGATCGTCTGAAGGTTACTTAAAGGGTCTTTTTATCGATCGACAATACTGCGGCCGTCCAGATCGCGGCGGCTAAAAATCCGGCCATGACATCGGTCGGATAATGCACACCGATATAGACCCGTGACATCCCGATCAGAAAGATCAGAACAGCAGCGAATATTCCGGTGCCCGCCTTTGCGGCGGAGTTTTCAAGGCGTGAAGCAACGATCCACGCGATCGTGCCGTACAGGCAGAGTGACGCGATGGCATGGCCACTTGGAAAGCTAAAGCTTTCAACTGCCCGGTAGGTAATTAGCGACGACGGCCGCGGTCGGGCGATGATCCACTTGCATCCGCGATCGAGGATGCCCTGGCCGGCCATAACAACTATGAAAATCAACAAGGACCGGAACCATCGCAGGATGATAAGAACGACCCCGACGACAACGCCGATGATCGCCAAATACACCGTCGAGCCCAGCTTTGTGATCGTGAGGAAAAAGACGGTCCACATCGGCGATTGCATCTGACGCATCGCGGTCCGGATCGATGCGTCGAACGCGGCGGGAGTTTCTCTATAAGAACCGGTCACTAGCCAACCCGCCGTCGCGAGGACGAGCGCCGCTAACGCAAATCCGGCAACTACCCGGACAAACGCACTCTTCCTGAACCAGACGCCTATCGATCCCATGTGAAATTTAAAATTGCGTGCTCACAGCCCACGCGATTCATATTAGAACGCGGCGCTTCGGATGGGGAAGTTAATAAACCGATATACACTTTGATCCAACAAAAAACGGCAGGCGATGCCTACCGTTGATCCATGTCGTATTGTGGTGGCGGGGGGGAGGATCGAACTCCCGACCTTGGGGTTATGAATCCCACGCTCTAACCATCTGAGCTACCCAGCCACGAAGTCTAATTATAGTTTCACAACCCGAAACGTCAAGAAACTACGCCAAAATCGTCTCCTCGGTCTCGTATTGTGCGCGGATAAAATATTATCATTGCGAATAAACAATCGAACAAGCAGTAGCTCGCCGCGGTCTCGAGGCGCAAGCGACACTTAAAATCAGAATTAGATGGAACTTGCGATAATAACGACATTCATCCTTGGCTATTTGCTCATTACCCTGGAGCACCGAGTCAAGATAGACAAGGCCGCGACCGCGCTGCTGACCGGTATTCTCTGCTGGACGTTCTACATTTTCAGTCAAACCGATAAGGAACTGGTCACGCACCAACTAATCGGCCACCTGGGCGAGATCTCGGGAATACTATTTTTCTTGCTGGGCGCCATGACACTGGTGGAACTGATCGACGCTCACGACGGTTTTCAGATAATCACCGACAGGATAAAGACGCAGAGCATGGCGAGGCTTGTCTGGATAATCTGCATCATAACTTTTTTTCTATCGGCGGCCCTCGACAATCTGACAACGACGATCGTCATCGTCTCGCTGCTGCGGAAGATAGTAGGCGATCGCGAAAAGCGACTTACCCTCGCCGGAATGACGATAATTGCAGCTAATGCGGGCGGTGCCTGGTCGCCGATCGGCGACGTAACAACGACGATGTTATGGATCGGCGGTCAGGTTACGACGGTGAACATCATAACCGCGG
>JBDTWZ010000162.1:0-7219 GCA_040006435.1 Acidobacteriota bacterium | reverse complement strand
CAACGTCGGTCTTTAGAACTCCAACGTCGGTCTTTAGAACTCCAACGTCGGTCTTCAGGACTCCGACGTCAGTCTTCAGGACTCCGACGTCAGTCTTGACCTCTTTCATGTCCGTTGCGAGACTGTCCACCTTAACGATGACAGTCTTCAACAACCGTAGCACCTCGGCCATATTATTTTCTTGAGGCATGTGGAAGTCCTCCTGTTAGATTTAGCTACCGATCAATTTCTCCCAACACAATATCCAAACTTCCGATGATCGCGACGACGTCCGCGATCATTTCGCCTTCGCACATTACCGGCAATGCGGACAGATTCACAAAGCTCGGCCCACGGAAATGTACACGATCCGGTTTCGGGCCTCCGTTCGATTTCATGTAAACACCGAGCTCACCCTTCGAAGCCTCGATCGGCATATAAACTTCACCGGGCGGAATGTTGAAGCCTTCGGCGACGATCAGGAAATGATGAATCAGCGAGTCCATGTGCTTTCGCATGTCGTCGCGATCGGGCAGCACAACTTTTGGCGCGTCGGCTTTGATCGATCCGGGCTTTAATCGATCCAGCGCCTGACGAACGATTTTATGCGACTCGTAAAGCTCTCGCATGCGAACGCGGAATCGCGCCCACACGTCGCCGTCCGTCTCGATCGGCACATTGAAATCGTAAGTTTCGTAACCCGTGTAAGGATTGTCCCGTCGCAAGTCGAGATCGACGCCGCTCCCGCGCAAACACGGTCCGGTCAATCCCCAGTCGATCGCGTCCTCGCGCGAGATACCCCCCACACCTTGCGTGCGGCTCTGCCAGATCGGGTTTCCGGTCGCAAGCGTTTCAAACGTTTTGAGTGCGTCGGGGAAGTCAGCCGAAAACTGTTTGCATCGCCGTTCAAATCCCGCGGGCAGGTCCATCATCAGGCCGCCGATTCGAAAATAGCTCGGCGTCATGCGTCCGCCTGAGGCGGCTTCGATAAGGTTTAGGATCTTTTCCCGCTCCTTAAAGCAGAAAAAGAATATGCTCATTGCACCCAGGTCCAGAGCGCTCGTCCCGAGCCAGACCATGTGCGATGCGATGCGCTGCAGCTCGCACATCAGCACGCGGATAACCTTCGCCCGTTCCGGGATCTCAAGATCGAGCAGCTTCTCCGCCGCCATCACATAAGCGAGATTGTTTCCGAGCGGATTCAGATAATCCATCCGGTCGGTAATGACGATGCCTTGCTGATACTTTTTGTATTCGAACAGCTTTTCCATCCCCGTGTGGAGATATCCGATGTCGGGAATCGCTTTGAGGACAAGTTCGCCGTCGAGACGAAGGTCAAGCCGCAAGACTCCGTGCGTCGACGGATGCTGCGGACCCATCGACAGGGTCATTTCGGACTCGAGCGATTGATCGAGAACCTCGAGGCCTGGGATGTTTTCTACTGCAGTGCTCATCTTTAGTAAATCGTAAATAGTAATTCGTTGTTTGAAAGCTTTCGTTATGGCTGCGGTACGCGGTTGCTTTGCGTACGCACTCTTCACGATTTACGATTAACCATTCACTAGTTCATGCTGTACGGCTCGTAGCCGCGCAGCGGATAATCTTTTCTCAGTGCGTGCCCGTCGAAGTCGCTTGGCAGCAGGATGCGCCGCAGATCCGGATGACCGTCAAAGATCACACCGAACAGATCGTAAGTTTCCCGTTCGTGCCAGTCTGCTGTCTTCCATAGCGTCGTGACGGTCGCGACATTCGGATCGTCCTCGCTCAAAAACACCTTTAGTCGCAGACGGTTGTGATGCTTCGTCGAGAAGAGATGGTAATTCACCTCGAATCGAGGATCTTCCTCGGGTCCGCGGTCGCAGCCGCAGAGATCGGCGAGCATGTCGAAGCCATTTTCGAGCTTTAGAAACTCGCAGGCGTCGACTATCGACTCGCGCGGAACAATTACCGTGACCTCACCATGGGCTTCGGTTACGTCCTTCACCCATTCCGCGTTCTTCGATCTTAGTTTTTCGACAAATTCACGAAGCTTTTCGATCATAAAATTTGTGATATACACCGCAGAGACGCTAAGTCGCAGAGTAAAGGGTCCATTCTTCTCTCTGCGTCTCGGCGCCTCTGCGTTAAAAACTTCTTTACGAAGATCGCCTTTTCTCGTGCCGTGAGGGGATCGTATAAGGCCGCGAAACCTGATTCTGAGCAACTTCGATCTCGGTTTCCCTTTCGAGCGCCGTACCCTCGGTCACCGGCAGCGTTCCCGGAACGATCGAGACGCGCGACTCCGGTTCAAACGTGTCGCGACGGTCTTTGACCGATTCCTTCATTATCTTGTCCTGGAGCATCATGATCGCGTGCACGAGCATTTCGGGCCGAGGCGGACAGCCCGGCACGTATATATCGACCGGAACGATCTTGTCGACGCCCTGGACAATCGCGTAATTATCAAAAACACCGCCTGATGTCGCGCAAGCACCCATCGAGATGACCCATTTCGGCTCCGGCATCTGATCGTAAATTCGTCTTAGAACCGGCGCCATCTTTCGTGAAACGCGGCCTGAAACGATCATCACATCAGCTTGTCGGGGCGAGGCGCGGAACGTCTCTGCGCCAAATCTTGAAAGATCGTTGCGTGCAGAGACGGTATTCATCATCTCGATCGCACAGCAGGCGAGACCGAATGTCGCGGGCCAAAGGCTGCTCTTCCGCGCCCAGTTTACGACGGCGTCGAGCTTAACCGTCACGACATCCGGCAGCGATTCAAATAATGTGTTCTCTATACCCATGAATTGATTTTGGATTTTGGAATTTGGATTGCCCGGAAAAACCCATTCCTAAATCATCAAGCAGCTATCTTTGCCGGCTGCGCCGCCTCCCGACGTCTTTTTGCCATCAGCTTTGCTTCTTCTCGCGCCTCGGCCCGAGCTTGCAGGCCCCAATCAAAGGTTCCCTTCTTCCAAACGTATATGTAGCCAACGACCAACGTCGCGAGGAAAACCATGATCTCCAGGAATGCGATGGTTCCAAATGCGATCCCACTGATTTTCTCCGCAGCCAGTAAGCTCTTGAACGCAACCGCGAACGGGATGATAAACAGGACCTCAATATCGAACAGCAGGAAAACAACTGCCACAGTATAAAACTTGATGGAGTAGCGGTCGCGAGCAGAGCCGATCGGATCCTTACCGCACTCATACGGCATCAACTTGGTCGCCGTCCGTTTTCGCGGGCCAACCAACTGCGTGACTAAAAGCTGGCTAATCGCAAAACCGATCGCCACCAGGAACATGATCCCGATCGGTGCATACTCCATCAGATTGTGTTCAGCCATAAAACCTCGCAAGTCATCCTGAACCCAGACAGCACTCGACAATAATCCGGCACGAAAGACTAGGAATATCGGAACAAACTCAATCGTAAGCAAAGCGCATAGGTGTGTCAAGGCGATGCTTATTGCTCGCGACGCAGTGAAAATCGAGCGATTTTGCAGACGCCAGGCATGTTTTGGCCTACATAAATCGTTGACCAAAATTGCCGGGCTGTGCTAACTTTTTAGTGGCGATCAATCCTCTCGCCTCCCTCCCGGCTTACTCTACTTAGCCGCTTACACCGTGATCACTGGCTATAATACAGACATAGAATTTGAAGGGGTTACCTATCACGTTCAGACCGAAGACAAAGGTCTGGCGAAGCCCATCATCTTGTCCCTCGTTTATGACGGAGGGACTATTCTCGCAAGCAAGCGATTGCCTTACGACGATCTGCTGGATGGCGATTTTGATGCAGATATCCTCGCGTCACGCTTGCACCGCCAGCATAAGTTAATTTGCGCCGCGATCCAGTCCGGACGGATCGAAGACCTAAGACAAATGACACTCCGCGAATCGGTCGCGGCGGCCGATGCCGGAAAGCCTGTATTTGTCGAACCTGTCCACTCGAACGGAAAAGCAAAAACGAACGGCGACTTTGACTTAGCAGACGAATTCGAAGAGCTCTTTCTGCCAATACCCAAACCCAGGTTCGAGGGAGTTCCCGACGTGCCGATTCAGCTGTCGGTGATTGATCCGATCGCGCGCCCAACCACCCCTGTGTCGGCTGAGGATGTTCTGCTGCCGGATGAGGCTGTCGCGATCGTCAGCGACTTGGTGGGCCACGACCGCCCGGCGAACAACAAGTTGAGCATCGAGCTGCTCGGCGAAGCTAATTTTAAGGGCGGCGAGCGAAAGAGCGTGACCTTTATTGTCTGTCGCGGAACGGACAGAAAGGTAATCAGGACGGCGCAGGTGATGGTGAAGATCCTTGGCTCGAGTTTCCGACCGCTTATTTTTCATGCTACAAGCGATGAAAACGGCCTCGCAACCGTGAATCTGCAGTTGCCGAATTTTACTTCAGGCCGCGCAGCGTTGCTGGCGCGGGCGGTCAGTGATGGAGAGGAAGTCGAACTGCGGCGTGCAATCACGCACGGATAGGAAGACGGGAGACAAGAGACAGGAGACAAGAGACGAGGCGAAAAGAGAAAGCGAAGCGAGAAGAGAAACTAGAGCACCGTTAGGTTCGAAGACATCTAATTTGAGAGAATCAGATCGGGATGACGATCACGGTCAACGGGGAAATCAGAGAGCTTGAGAACGCGGTTAATCTTAGCCAGCTTCTCGAGCTTTTTTCATTGCCCTCGCAGAGGGTCGCGGTGGAGCTGAATCGGCAAGTCGTGAGGAAGAAAGATTGGGAGACCATCGTAGTGAAGGACGCCGACCAGCTTGAGATCGTTCATTTCGTTGGAGGGGGTTAACCCCATAGGCGCCAAGTTAAGCGAGGAAGCCGGAGTCAGGCTATGGGTACGCGGTCGCGTAGCGGCCGTATGCATTTAGCCGTGGCCTTGAGGCCACGGTAGCAGGCCCACACGACCTTGCCGCGTCAGCGGCAAATGAAGGAGATTTCGTGCGGTCGCTACGCGACGCGGAGATCGTGTTGCGATAACCGTGGCCTTAAAGGCCACGGCTAAATGCAACTGACCGCTACGCGGCCAAGCACGAATGCGTCACCGCCCACGTGATGCCTCGGTCTCTAACACTCCTTAACTTGGCGCCTATGGGGGTTAACCCGGTTGGAACCTCCGGAAAAAACTGAAAACTGAAAAGTGAAAACTAGAAACGGCGTGAGTTTTCGTTTTCAGTTTTCACTTTTTAATTTTCAGTTTGTTCGAAGCGGTACGGATGGCGGGGTTGGCCGAGTCGGCCTTTGCGTTCTTTGAGCGTTTACGTGAAAATCGAAGGTAATCAATGGCAGATTGTTTTCAGTTAGCAGGGAAGGAATTCTCGTCTCGACTAATCATCGGGACGGGGAAATATCGTTCGTATGACGAAATGAAGGCGGCGCACGCGGCTTCGGGAGCCGAGATGGTCACTGTCGCCGTCAATCGCGTTCCGCTCGACCGAAAAACCGAATCGTTTCTCGATCATCTGGATCCGAAAATGCACATCCTCCCCAACACGGCCGGATGTTACGACGCCGAGCACGCCATCAGGACCGCTCGCCTCGCACGCGAAGCGCTCGAGACCGATTGGGTAAAGCTTGAGGTGATAGGCGACCAGGTTACGCTTTTGCCAGACAACGAACAGACGCTCGAAGCGGCCCGTGTTTTGGTCAAGGAAGGATTTATCGTGCTGCCATACTTTACCGACGATCTGATCATGGCGAAGAAGCTGCTCGACGCGGGATGTCCCGCGGTGATGCCGCTCGCCGCGCCGATCGGATCGGGAATGGGAGTGCAGAATCCGTCGAACCTTCGCATCATGCGCGAGCAGCTACCCGACGCCATCATCATCGTTGACGCCGGCGTCGGCGTTCCGTCCGACGCGGCCATCGCGATGGAGCTCGGTGCCGACGCGATCCTCATGAACACAGCTATTGCCGAGGCCGGCGATGCCGCTCAAATGGCGACGGCGATGAAGCTCGCTGTACAAGCCGGACGGCTCGCATATCTTTCGGGCCGCATGCCGAAGCGTCTGTATGCATCAGCGTCGAGCCCGATCGAAGGGGCGATCACGTAACAAATGAGTGTTCGGGTTTTATTTTTTGGCGCGACTGCGGCCGCCGCGGGGATACGCGAAACTTACGTCGAAGTTGCCGACAGTTCGAAAGTTGCTGCTGTCACAAACTTGGTCATTGGACACCATCCCGCCCTCGAAGGTCACAAACTTCTTTTTTCGGTTAATCAAGAATACGCGGAAAGAGACGCATGCATTTCCGATGGCGACGAGCTGGCGATCTTCACTGCGGTCTCCGGCGGCTGATCTTCATGGATTTCTGCGAACTCACAACGGATCTGATCGATATCACGAGTGTCGCACGCCGTGTTGTCCCGCCGGAGTGCGGTGCGACCGTCACTCTCGACGGTTACGTGCGCAAATTCACCAAAGACCGCGAGACTCTGCACCTTTTTTACGAAGCCTACGAACCTATGGCGTTGAAGGAGATGCAGAAACTTATCGAACATGCGAAGAAAGATTTTGAGATATCGAATGTCGGCATCGTTCATCGACTCGGCCGACTCGAGATCGGCGAAACGAGTGTCGTCATTTCCGTCGCGGCGCCGCATCGCAAGGCGGCGTTCGCGGCGTGTGAATGGATGATCCGGGAATTAAAACGTACCGTACCGATCTGGAAAAAGGAAGTGTATGCGGACGGGGAAGTTTGGGTCCAGGGTGAGTCAGGACCGCCTGCGGCACCCTCTTCAAACCAGGAGGAGAGCTAAATCCTGCCACGACTCCTCCGGCAGGAGCGGCGCTGCGGCGGTTCTCAGCCAAGCGAGCGTTTCGCTTTTCGGACTAAGTCGTCAAACAAACTTTCGAGTTCTGCATTTGCGCCGCGTAATCCCGCAACCACACTTTTCCCCCATTCGACATACTCACGGCGACGTTGAAGATCCCAGCCGTCGGGCGGGTTTTCGGCTACGTCACGAATATTGCTGATCTTGTCGGCCAGCTTGATCTGTTTCGCGCCCCGAGTCAGGTGCGGAGCGTGCTCGATCTGCAGACGCTTGCGCTCGGCTTTCGCCAGCGACTTATCGTCAGTCAGCTCGCAAACGTAACCGGCGACAGTGGTGCCGAATTTTTCTGCGATCTCTTCAAAACTTACGCCACAGTCTTCTACCGTGTCGTGCAGCAAAGCGGCGACGATCATGTCGAGGTTATCGACATTGCCGACATTTGCTAGAAGGCTCGCGACCTCGATCGGATGATTT
>JBDTWZ010000161.1:0-7245 GCA_040006435.1 Acidobacteriota bacterium | reverse complement strand
ACTGCAGCACGCCGTCGAGGCCGATCATCTCGCCGCCGTTTCGACGATCGTCAGCGAGAAAAAGAATCTCTGGATGGCGTCGCTCGTCGGAGGGATGTGGGGCATCGGTCACACGGTCTCGCTCTTCGCCGTCGGTGCCCTGGTAATCTTTCTCAAACTTCAGATCTCTGATTCGGTCGAAACAAGGCTCGAAGCGATCGTCGGCGGAATGCTTGTGCTGCTCGGCATCAATGCATTACGAAAACTGCTTACTGCTGAAACGATCCACGTTCACACCCACGAACACGGCGCTCGCGAGCACGTCCATATTCACACTCACAAATCCGAACAGGCCGAAACCTCGCATCACCGTTTCAGTGCGCGTTCGATCGCGATCGGAATGGTGCATGGCCTCGCCGGAAGCGCCGCATTGATGCTTCTGGTCGTTCCGACCATCCCCTCGCCGGTTCTGGCGTTGGTTTACATTTTGATCTTTAGTGTCGGCTCGATCGGGGGAATGATGGCGATGAGTTTTCTAGTTGGCCTGCCAATGTATTTCACGGCGGGGAGATTTGCGATGGCAAGCCGTGCAATAAGAATGGCGGCCGGTGTATTTAGTCTCGGATTGGGCGGGTTTATTGTTTACGAAAAACTGCTGCTGTAGCTCTCCACCGCTGCATTACATTTGGAGAGCAACTCACATTCGCAAGTCCGGAAGGGCGGCTTGCCCCCGCTTTGTTTAGCGCTACCGTGGTTGGCGATCGTATGGACAGGACTAAATGGATAGAGACGCCAAGAGCGGGGGCAAGCCGCCCTTCCGGACTTGCGAATGTGACCAGCTCTTGAGGTTGCTAGTGAGAATCTTCTACTTCACAAAAACAAATTCGCCAAACTTTTCCGGAACATGAAACTGCGGCTCTTTTGTTATCGTCGGTGACCACGCGAGATATCCGCGGGTCTCACCCGATCCTACCTGCCTAAAAAGATTTCCGAGCCATACGTCGCCGACCTTTGGCATCCCACCGAATGCCGACCATGGAATCTTCATCGCCATCGTCACCTCGCCGGGCTCGATGTTTGCAAACGTTTCCATTTCGGATGTATATTCCCAATCTCTCGGTTCATCCTTCATCCAATCTACGACGAGATCGAGCCACTCGCCCGTCGGTGCGATCTCGAATTCGTAATATCGCCGCCGATTGCGCCCGTCCGGTGCGAGGAACAATTCACACACATCGCGGTTCCACAGCTGCATCGTTTTTTTCTCGAGCTCGGGTTTGTCGTTTACGACCAGCGGCTCGGCCTGCGCCGCCTCAAAGCGCACATACAGCCCTGACCCGGACCACAGCATCCGCACAGCGAATATCCGCCCTTTCGCCGCTTCGTTTCCATTCCATTCGGTCGCGATCGTTACCTCATCGGCGCCGTTCCATGCTGAATTGTTGAGATCTTCGATCGCAAAGTCGGAAGCAGTGTGGTGGATTTTCATTCCAGTTTTTTTCACGTCAGCCATCGCCGAAAAGTTCTCAGTTCTGTCAGTAGCGCCCTCTGCAAGCCGCCGGCCAATACACGAAAGGGTCTGTTCTCAGTGAAAGCTCGAGCGATCGCGTACATCGTCCGCCCGGAGAATTCCTTCTCATTAGAAATCGCAAAAACCGGTTCCCAATAGTTCGGCATCAGCTTCGACTTGAACCGGTCGAGACCGTCAAAATTATAGAACCGCTGTCCATGCTTTCGCATCCACGCAAGCAGAAATCTCAGCCAGATCGGGTTATCGAAAGGTTCGATCTTCGCGCGTTTCGAAAGCGGCGACAGGCCCAGCGTCACATATTCGCATCGATCGTCCGCGAGAGCGCGAAACACCGCATCCATCATCAGTTCAACCGTGCCGTTCGGCGCTCCGGGGACGTGTGGAAACTGCTCGGTAAGCCAACCGGAGCGTTCGGGTATTGGTGACAAAACGAGAAAGGCGACGACGTTCGCATCCACTTCCGCGACAAAGATCCGCCGGCTCTCGAGACGTTTCAATGTCTCGGGTTCAATGACGAAATGCAGCGGTGGAAGCCCTTTCGATTCGAGCCACGCTCGCAAACAATTGCGTAGGTCAGGATTGTCGTGGGCTTTTTCGATCGGCCATTCGGTGACGCTGACGCCTTTGTTGCTTGCTCGATTCAGCTGTGCACGGATCGATGAATGACGTGCGACGATTTTAGCCCATTCGGCCGGATACCAAACCGGCTGTGCGCCGAGCAGAACGTTCGAATGCTCCGCGGCATTTCGAAAAAGCGAATCAAGCCTGCCCTCGGCCCCGAAATATACGACACCCAGCCCTCTTGCAGTCGAATCATTTTCGAAAGCAGCGGTGACGGTGCCAAGCGTTTGCTCAGTACAAACCGGAGCTCCCGCGACCACGCGAACGCCGCCCGTCGAGACATATCCCACTACCGATTCATCGTCGTCGCCAAACCAGTATTCTATCCCGGGATTCACGATCTGAAAACAGGTCGTGTTCCAGCCCTGTTTCATCACCAGATCGCGGGCCCGTTCAAAGTTATCGCGACCCGAATCTTTCACTGTCCAGTATTCAATACCGTCTTAAATGCCATCTTCGCGAGCTTCCATGTTCGGTTCCAATCGATCTTACCGTCTTCGTCGCGGCCCATCAGTTTTGCGACGAACATGCGGCGGAAATCCTTGCCTTCGCGGCGGAGCATAAACTCCTTCGCGTACGGTTTCGCCGTCTCGAAGAAATTGAATTCCGGATCAGTGATGATGCCTATTCCCTCGAGCGTCATCAATGCCCGCATGATGTATGTGAAGTTCGACGGCAGACGAAACGGATAGTCGTACATCACATCCGCGAGATCGTACGTCAGCTCCTTAAAGTTCACATCTTTCAGTTTCAAATTGAGATGAAACTCGAACATCTTTTCGACGACCGGTTTCACGATACTGGGGTTCGTCCCCGGCTTTAGAAAGTCAAGATCGATCAGGTCCTGTGCGATGCCGGCCGGATCTTTTCCGACGACATGGAAAAACGCGTCGATCATCTTTGCCTGAAGCTCGGGCGTGATGCGGCCGACCATCCCGAAATCGAAAAATGCTAACCGGCCGTCCGGCATTACTAACAGATTGCCCGGATGCGGATCGGCGTGGAAAAATCCGTCTTCGAGTAACTGTTTGAGATACGTCTTAATGAGCAGCCGGTTCACCTTTGCCGGTGAGATACCGAGACGCTCCTGCTCTTCGAGATCGGTCACCTTGGTTCCGTGGATGAAGTCCATCGTCAGGACTTTCCGCGTTGTCGCCTGCCAATGAATTGTCGGGACGTGTATGTTCGACCAGCTATCGAAACTCTCGCGGAAGCGTTCGGCGTTGTGGCCCTCGGCCGCGTAATCCATCTCTTCATGGATGGTTTGGTTAAATTCGCGAAGCATCCCCGACCAGTCGGCATTTTCGTTGAGCTGTGGAAACCGTTCGGCAAAACTCGCGACCTTGTTAAGAATCTCGAGATCGCCTTTGATCGTCGCTTCCAGGTTCGGCCGCTGCACTTTGACCGCAACTTCTTCGCCTGTGTGAAGCCGTGCTCGATAAACCTGGCCGAGCGATGCCGCCGCGACCGGCTCAAGCTCAAACTCGGCATACACTTCATTGATCTTTCTACCAAGTTCTTTCTCGATCCGTGCGAACGCGATCTCATTCGGAAATGGCGGAACCTGGTCCTGTAATTCGCCGAGAGCTTTTACAAACGGCAGCGGCAGAAGGTCGGCCCGCGTTCCCATCGACTGCCCGATCTTAATAAACGTCGGCCCTAGCTCGATTAGCTTATCCTTCAGCCAAATAGCTTGCCGTTCCTGATTAGCTTCCTTATTCGTCTCGCCGCCGATGACGATCAGGCGGAGTAGCGACAGAAAGCCGTGCAGAAACCACAGCCGAACGCCATACAGCGTCTCGCCGTAATAGGCGAGACGCGTAAGTCGGGCGGCGGTCTTCACACGCTCTTTCGCATGACGCAAATGGGCCTTTCTATGGATCTCGTACTGATCGAGAAACAGGTACAGCGCGAGTTTCCCGATCACGGCTGATACGTGCAGGATCCGCATATATCCGCGGGCGCCCGTGTAGCGCTTCTCGACATCGGCTTCTTTCGACGCCAGAAACTTCTGTTCGGCGATCAATTGCTCATTGGTAACGAGCTTCGCGATCGGAAGCTCTCGCGTCGCGACCATCGGATGGCTTCCGTTGCTGTTTGGTAGTTCGACCTTCGATTCGAGCACCGCTAACTTGTTCGAAATATCGTTCATCCTTAAATATACATCGTCGCCCAAGCAAGTTTCGATGCTAAAGCCGTCGCTTCTTTTGCTTCATAAGATCTCGAGCATATTCCGTACGCCCTCGGTGCGAAAATAGTTCAGGGCCCGGCGCGAGTCTTTCTCGATCTGAGCTTTCAACTCGTCGATGCCGTTGAATTTTTGCTCATCGCGTATACGGTGCAGGAAACGCACGCGCAGCACATCGCCATAAAGATCGCCATCGAAATCGAATAGATAAGATTCGATCGACGGTTCGCTGTCGTTCTCGAACGTCGGGCGTACACCGATGTTGGTGATGCTTCGCCGCCAGGCGCCCTCGACAAGCGTTGCCGATGCGTAGACGCCGAACTTCGGGATGACACGGTTGTTCGGTTTGAGATTCGCGGTCGGAAAACCGATCGTATGGCCGCGGCGGTTTCCGCGAATTATGACTCCTTCGACACCGTACGGCCGACCAAGCATTCGCCGCGCGAGATTGATGCGGCCGTTTGCGAGCAGCTCGCGAATCGTCGATGAGCTGATGCGATTTCCGCGAAGACGAACTTCATCAACCTCATCCGCAAAGAAACCAAGCTCGGTGCTCATCTTGCGCAAGAGATTGATGTTTCCGCCGCGGTCTTTACCGAACGCAAAACCTTTGCCGAGATAAACTTCCTTTGCTTGCAAACGGTCGTGCACGATCTCGCGAAGAAATTCTTCAGCCGGGCTCGAAGCAAACTCGCGATCGAATTTCATGACGATCGCCTGTTCGATGCCGAGCACTTCGAAATTCGCCAGACGTTGATCCAAAGTTTGAAGCAGCGGCGGAGCAGAATCGGGGTGGAGCACGGCACGCGGATGTGGATCGAACGTGATCGCCGTCGCCTGTGAGCTGGTCGCAGCGGCGCGTTCGACGACCGTTCGCATTATCTTTTGATGGCCGAGATGAAGCCCGTCGAAAACGCCCAACGTCAGGACCGTCGGGCGAAGTATGTTCGCGTTCTCGGTGCCGTGGAATATTTTCATATACAATCGAGCATTCGAGCCTGTTGAAACGCCAGCACAATCATACGACCGCGCCGCGAAAGGCAGAAACCCGAGCGATAGCGAGGGTGTCCTTCTGGATCTGCAATTTCAGAACACCCTCGCTACCGCTCGGGTTTCTGCCTGCCTCGATTACTGCGATCAATCACCCAACTGCTTCCTCGGAATCAAATAATTCCGCACATAGTCGGCCACGGCTTCAGCCAGCGGCGTCGTTTCGGCGGCGTATCCGGCGGCGCGAATACGGCTGAGATCAGCCTGCGTGTGGTATTGATATCGATCGCGTAAGTTTTCAGGCATGTCGATGAACTCGACATTTTTCGGCATCTCGAGCGCGTTAAAGATCGCGTCTGCCAGTGCGTTCCAGGTATGAGCGCGACCGGAGCCGACATTGAAGAGCCCTCCGGTCTTGTTCTCCATAAAGTGCAGCGTCATCTCGACCGCGTCCTTCACATAGACAAAATCGCGGCCGAATTCGCCGTCGGGGTAATCAGGATTGTGACTCTTGAAGAGTTTCAATTTCCCCGTTTCCTTGATCTGCTCGAAAGCCTTGTTCACGAGCGAGCGCATATCGCCCTTGTGATTCTCGTTCTGGCCGAAGACGTTGAAGTATTTGAGACCCACGATCTTCTCAAACATCGAATTGCGCGCGGCGTATTGGTCAAACAGATGTTTCGAATATCCATAGATGTTCAGCGGACGGAGTTTCTTGAGATCTGCAATGCCGTCCTCCATGCCGGCGGAACCATCGCCGTATGTCGCCGCCGATGAGGCGTAGATAAACCGAATGTCGTTTACGATGGCAAACTCAGCAAGGTCCTTTGTGTACTGATAATTGTTACGGAGCATGTAGTCCGCGTCGGTCTCGGTCGTCGACGAGCACGCACCCATGTGGAAGATCACGTCCGTGTTTTTGAAATCACCGAGGTCGTCGATGAAATCATCGGCGTCTATGTAGTCGGTGAACCGAAGCGGCGGAAGATTCTTCCACTTCTCAGTGTCGTCGGCACGATCAACGATGAAAATGTCGTCATGGCCAAGCTCATTCAGCCGCCATACGATTGCACTCCCGATAAATCCGGCACCGCCGGTTACGATGATTCGGTTCATAGCTCACCAAGTAGCGGGCTTGTGGAAAGTCCCGTGTATGTCGGTCAGCATATCCGGAAACTGACTCATCCTCAACACGCCCTTGCGGAGGGTCTTGATAAACGTAGCATGTTGCTTAAGGTGAAAACTCGGGTGTTTCTGAGGGTTGACGATGCCAACCGGTAGCCCGAGCTGATACTTAACGATTTTCAAAGGCTCCAACAAATCTGAGTCGTTAGTGACCATAACCGCTAGTTCGAACTCCTTCCGGTAGGCGTCATTGAGTAGATGAACCGCCAGGTTTACGTCCGAACCCTTCTCCTCTGTCTTAATCACTCGAACGTATTGCTGAGGATTAGTAGCTACTTTCGGCATCATCACTTCTTTCGTCAGGAATGTACCTTCGACGATCTCGATTTGCGGAACCGTTTGAAGCGCGCGAAAGTACGTGCTCTGGCGAATTGGCTGATCGAGATCGGAGGATCGCGCTGAGACTCGCGCCGTAAAATACTTAATTTTGTGGATTGAGTCGTGCGGGAAAAGCAGCTTCGTCATAGTTAGCGGGTTCAGCCATTTATATGCCGTTCCTTTTATGGAACCGTAATAAAGATTGAAACCGTCAATATAGACATTGATTTTCATACGTGGGTGAAAACGCAGAAGGCGAAGTAATTGCTTACCTCGCCCTCGCACCCGCCCGTCGAAACGAGCGGGGGAATATGTGGCATTATACTCGACGGGCCGTCTGAGAAGCAACCACTCGTTACCACGTGTAGCTAGCACATTATATGTCCGGTTGAATTAGCAAGTTAGATGTCCGCTTTCGGCGGTTGAGGGTAAG
>JBDTWZ010000160.1:0-7262 GCA_040006435.1 Acidobacteriota bacterium | reverse complement strand
CCTGTCTCCTGTCTCCTGTCTCCTGTCTCCTGTCTCCTGTCCCCTGTCTCCTGTCTCCCGTCTCCTGTCTCCGTCTCCCGTCTCCTGTCTCCTGTCTCCTGTCTCCCTTTCTCCCCGTCTCCCCGTCTCCCCTTCCCCCCTTCTCTTCCCGTTCACATCTTTCCTCTTGTCATCCGGGGCTCGTGTTTCTATACTTGTTCGAGGCAAGACCGCTTGCCGGGAGAAAGAGTTTGCAACCAAGAGTTCACCGAGGCCAAATAAATTCAAAGGGATATCGATTCGCGATCGTCGTCAGTCGCTGGAACGACTTCCTGACGTCCAAACTGCTCGACGGTGCCCTCGATGCGTTGGATAGTACCGGAGCCGACGAAAGCGCGATCGAGGTCTTTAAGGTTCCGGGCTCGTTCGAACTGCCCCTGACAGCTCTCAAAGCTGCCCAGAGCGGCAACTTCGACGCTGTTATCGCGATCGGTGTGGTCATCCGCGGTGAGACTCCGCATTTCGATTACGTCGCTGGGCAGGCTGCCAGCGGGATTGCCCAGGCCGCAATGCAAACGGGCGTCCCGGTCCTTTTCGGCGTTGTCACAACCGACACAGTCGAACAGGCGATCAATCGCTCCGGCGTGAAATCGGGTAACAAGGGTTATGAGGCGGCGATGTCGGCCGTCGAGATCGTAAATCTCTACGCCGATATGGCCGGTCGCGAAAGCGACGATAAGAGCAAGGGACAAGACAAGATTTTTCCGCATGTCGTTTGAAAAAGATGTAAAGAGTTCGGGAACTCGCCGGAAAGCGCGCGAATGCGCTTTGCAGATGTTGTTCGCCGCCGATGTCGTCAAGAACTCACTTGAGTTTTCGACCGACGACTATTGGAAAGAACTGGGCGACGGCGATTTTGACGAAAAAACCCGTTCTTTCTCCAACAACCTGGTTCTCGGAACACTCAAGCACAGCGAATCGATCGACGACAGGATCAGGACACGTGCCGAGCATTGGCGTATCGAGCGCATGGCGCTGGTTGATCGCAACGTCCTTCGTCTCGCCGTGTACGAATTTCTTCACGAAGACACGCCGCATACGGTCGTCATTAACGAAGCACTTGAGATCGCCAGACGATTCTCTACTTTCGAAGCGACCCAGTTCATCAACGGCATCCTCGACGCCATCAAGCTCGACCTCGAGAAGGCTTCCGCCCCCGAAACTCCTAAAGCCGACAGCAAATCAAACGCCTCAGCATAACGGTGAGCTGTAGGCTGTCCCTCTTCCCTCTTCCCTCTTCCCTCTTCCCTCTCCCCTCTTCCTCCCTCCCCAGTCGCGTTTCTGGGCGCTCATGAGCTAAAATAGTGCTTGCACCGAAGGTTGCGAGACACAAAAGTGAGCGAGAAAACTACTAATATATCGGCTTTTAT
The DNA here is from genome assembly GCA_040006435.1 of Acidobacteriota bacterium. Lineage (GTDB taxonomy): Bacteria > Acidobacteriota > Blastocatellia > Pyrinomonadales > Pyrinomonadaceae > OLB17. The sequence continues at coordinate 5,853 of JBDTWZ010000160.1, read as the reverse complement.
AGCGGAAAATTTCGGCGCGAATGCGAGCTATGTCGAAGGCTTGCTCGTTCGTTTCCAGGCGGACCCGAAGTCCGTTGACGAGTCCTGGCAGACCTATTTCGACGATCTGCTCGCGGGCGATGGCTCGCGCCAAGTGCCTCGTGAAGACGGGAAAGTAACAACACCCCAGCCGGAATCAAAGATGGCGGCATCACCGGTGGCAGCGAGCGCACCAAAATCCGTGACCACTACGGTCCCGGCGGACGCCGACACAAAACCACTAACCGGGGCCGCAAAGAAGATCGCCGAGAACATGGAGCAGAGTCTCACCGTTCCGACTGCGACCAGCTTTCGCAACATTCCTGTAAAACTTCTCGAAGAAAACCGCCGCATCATAAATGAGAATTTGACGGCGACGGGCCGCGGCAAAGTTTCGTTCACACATCTCATCGGTTGGGCGATCATCCGTGCGGCGAAAGACTATCCCGCGATGAACAACGGCTATGGCCTCGTCAACGGCGCTCCGTCGCGAATCGAGAACAAAGGCATCAATCTTGGGATCGCGATCGACATCGAGAAAAAAGATGGCTCGCGCAATCTGCTCGTGCCAAACATCAAGGGCTGCGAAGAGATGAACTTCGCCGGATTCTTCGACGCCTTCAACGATCAGATAAAAAAAGCTCGCGGCGGCAAGCTCGAGATAGCGGATTTTCAGGGGACGACTATCTCACTTACCAATCCGGGGACGATCGGGACTGTCGCGTCTAATCCGCGTCTGATGTCGGGCCAGAGTGCGATCATAGCGACGGGTGCGATCGAGTATCCGGCGGAGTACCAGGCAATGACGGCGGCGGCGCTCAGCCAGCTCGGCATAAGCAAGACGATCACGATCACCAGCACTTACGATCATCGTGTCATCCAGGGTGCGGAGAGCGGTTTGTTTCTCGCTCGGATTCACGAACTGCTCATCGGGCAGCACGATTTTTACACTCAGATCTTTTCGGATCTCGCCATAAACTATCCGCCGCTTCGCTGGGCCGAAGATTACAATCCTAGTTTGCTTGGCGGCGACCGCTTTAGCGAACAAGCGGGAAAGCAAGCGAATGTCCTTCAGCTTATCAATGCGTATCGCATTCGCGGCCACCTGCTCGCCGACGTCGATCCGCTCAACATGACTTCACAGAACGCCGCCGAGCTGGAGCTCGAAAATTTTGGATTGACGATCTGGGATCTCGATCGCGAGTTCATCACCGGTGGGCTACACGGTGAAAAGACCGCCACGCTCCGACGGATTCTCAATATCCTGCAGAGCGCATACTGCGGCAAGGTCGGCAGCGAGTACCGGCACATTCAAAGTAAGGAAGAAAAGGAATGGATTCGGGCCCGCGTTCGCGAAAATTTCGTAGATATGGAACCGCTCGCTCCCGAACTGCGCAAAGAGCTTTTGCAAAAACTTATCGAGGCCGAGCAGTTCGAACAATTTCTGCACAAAAAGTATCTCGGGCAAAAACGCTTTTCGCTCGAGGGCTGTGAGACGGTCATCCCGATGCTCGATCAACTTGTCGAGGGAGCGTCGGAGCGCGGCGTCGACGAGATCTACATGGGCATGGCGCACCGCGGCCGGCTCAATGTGCTCTCGAATATTATCGGCGATGCGACGACCGGCGATATGGCCGAGCGCATTTTCACGGTCTTTGAAGGCACCTCGCACCCGTCGTTTCCCGCCGACGAGGGAGATGTGAAATATCATCAGGGCGCGGTTGGAAATAAGACAACAAAGAACGGTCGCCACATCAAGATCCAGCTGTCGTGTAACCCGAGCCATCTCGAGTTCGTAAACCCGGTCGTCGAAGGAATGGCGCGTGCCCGGCAGGACGACATCCGCAACCGCGAGCAAAAATTGCGCGAGGAAGTTTACGAAAAGATCCTTCCCGTTTTGTTGCATGGCGATGCCGCGTTCGCGGGCCAGGGCATCGTTATGGAGACGCTGCAGCTTGCGAACCTGCCGGGTTATCGCACGGGCGGCACGATCCACATCGTTATCAACAATCAGATCGGATTTACCACCTCTCCCCAGCTCGGCCGCAGCTCGATCTATTCGACCGATGCCGCGCAGATAACGCAGACGCCGATCTTTCACATAAACGGCGACGCGCCCGAGGCGGCATATCGCGTGATGCAGATCGCCCTTGATTACCGCAGAGAGTTCAACAAGGACGTTGTGCTCGATCTCATCGGATTCCGGCGGCTCGGTCACAACGAAGGCGACGAGCCGAGCTATACGCAGCCGCTGATGTATGCTCGCGTCAAGGCCCATCCTGGAGTGCGACATCTGTACGCGCAGAGTCTTATTCGCGAAGGTGTGATCACGGAGGATGAGCTGAAGCAGATGACCGATGCGGTCGTCTTAAAGTACGAAGGCATTCTCGATCGGGCAAAACAGATCGCTTCTGACGTAAAGCCGAAAAAGACGTCTCTGCCGGCACCCATACGAGACGAAGACGGATCGACGATCCTCGAAACCGGAGCGGCGGCGGACATACTTCGTGAGGTGTCCGAAAAGATCTCGATCGTTCCCGACAGCTTTCATATAAATCCGAAAATGGTGGGTCAACTTGCCCGCCGGGCAAAGATGGGTGCGGGCGAAGTTACGATGGACTGGGGATTTGCCGAGGCGATGGCAATGGGGTCGCTAGTCGTCGAAGGATTTCCGGTTCGGCTCAGCGGCCAGGACTCCGGTCGCGGAACATTCTCTCAGCGGCACGCATCGATGTACGACACACTGACGGGCGAACGATGGACGCCGCTCAGCGAGCTAAAGAACGAAACCGATCCGCACGCTCGTTTTTATGTTTTTGACAGCAGTTTGAGTGAATCGGGCGTGCTCGGCTTTGAGTACGGTTATGCGATCATCGCGCGGGACGAGCTGGTCGCGTGGGAAGCCCAGTTCGGTGATTTTTCGAACGGGGCTCAGGTGATCATCGACCAGTACATCGCCGCGTCCGAAGACAAATGGAAGGAACGATGCCGGCTCGTGCTGCTGCTTCCGCACGGCTACGAAGGACAGGGGCCGGAACATTCCTCTGCACGCCTGGAACGCTATCTTCAACTATGCGCCGAGAATAATCTGCAGGTCTGTTATCCGACGACGCCAGCTCAATATTTCCATCTGCTTCGTCGTCAGGTGAAACAAGAGATCGTGCGGCCGTTGATAGTAATGACGCCGAAGAGCTTGCTGCGGCTGCCGGCTGCGTCCTCAACAATGGAGGAATTGACGACCGGAGGATTCCAACCCGTCATCGGCGATGCCGCGATCACGGACAACGCCGCCGTCAAACGTGTCGTTCTTTGCAGCGGAAAAGTTTTCTACGATTTGCAGGCCGGACGCGGTTCAGACTCCCCTCCTGTCTTAGGAGGGGTGGCAGCCGCTTCGGCTGACCGGGTGGTGGATAATCGCGTAGCGATAGTCCGACTTGAACAGTTCTATCCGTTCCCAGGCAAGAAATTGGAGGAGATCTTTGCGTCATATCCTAACGCGAAGCAGATTTTCTGGACGCAGGAAGAACCGCAGAATATGGGAGGGTGGACGTTTGTCGAGTCGCGGCTTCGGGAGATCCTGCCGGACGGCGCATCGCTTCGATATATAGGACGAACGGCGTCGGCCTCTCCGGCCACAGGATCGTATGCGATCCATGAGCTCGAACAGAGACAGATCGTCGATGACTCTCTGATGGGCGATTCCGATGAGATATCACCGGCGAGTGAACCTGACGTGTCGGAGCGAATCGCACCGGCGAGTGCATAGATTTATCGGCGGCGTCGACTATTTAACCGCCTGTCGCGTCAAAACATCTCAGGAACGGGCATTGTCTCCCGGGATCTTATTCTATATCGAGGTGCTCCATGCAGCGTTTCATTCCGTTGCTCGCGATCGTCGTACTGATAGCTCTTTTTGCAGCGGCCATCGAATGGCCGGTCTCTGCTGCAGACTGCACGCGGACATCGATTGGTCAAACCCCACTCACAGACCTCGGCACAGGAAGCTATCTCGGCTTTACGGGCGGGCTTTACTCCGGAGGATCGAATTCCATTCCCTCCGATCACCTCGCTGCCGGTCTGGCGCGCTCAGCTCAAGTTCAGCCGCTCGATACCAATGGTAATCCGAGTCCGAACGGAAAGTACGTTCTCCTTTCCGTAGGGATGTCTAATACTTCTAACGAATTTTGCGCGGCCGGAACAACCACGAATTGCACCCCTGAGACATTCATACCGAGGGCGGCGGCCGATCAACAGGTAAATCATTCGCGGCTCGCGATCGTCAACGGCGCTCAGGGAGGTCAGGATGCCCAGGCGTGGACCTCGCCGACGAGTCCGACATATAACGCCGTCCGCGATCAACGCCTGGCCGCGTTCCAGCTAACCGAAGCCCAGGTCCAGGCAGTTTGGTTGAAACAGGCAAATGCCGGGCCTACCTCTTCACTGCCGAATTCTAATGCAGATGCCTATGACCTGCTGACAAAGCTTGGGATGATCATCCGCGCCATGAAGACCCGCTATCCGAATCTGAAGCAGGTCTTTCTTTCAAATCGCATCTATGCGGGATACGCGACGGCGACACTCAACCCGGAACCTTATGCGTACGAATCCGGGTTTGCGGTCAAATGGCTGATCGAGGCTCAAATAGATCAGATGCGAGGACTTCCGCAGGACCCGCGTGCGGGAAACCTGAGCTACGATACGGTTGCTCCGTGGATAGGCTGGGGGCCTGATCTTTGGGCGAACGGGACGACGCCGCGGAGTGATAACCTGTCTTACCTTTGTTCCGATCTTAACTCGGACGGGACCCATCCTTCGGCCGGCGGGCGGGCAAAGGTGGCCTCGCTGTTGCTTAACTTTTTTAAGTCCAATCCCATATCGCGTCGCTGGTTTCTTGCATCTCCGGATGCGAGTGTCGATTTCGATGGCGATGGGAAGACCGACATCGGAATCTTTCGTCCGGTTGGCGCCGCTTCTGAGTGGTGGATCAATCGAAGCTCGACGGGTGTGACGTTCGCTCTGCAGTTCGGTGCATCGACCGATCGAATAACGCCTGCCGATTACACCGGAGACGGAAAGACCGACATCGCATTCTTCCGGCCGGCTTCAGGTGAATGGTACGTTCTTCGATCCGAAGACTTCTCGTTCTTTGCTCTGCCGTTCGGAGCGAACGGTGATATTCCAGTTCCCGCCGATTACGACGCTGATGGAAAAGCCGACTTCGCTGTGATGCGGCCATCGACATCGACATGGTACATCTCGCAATCCTCTGGTGCACCGACCCGTATCGAGCAGTTCGGCAGCGCGGGCGACGTTCCGGTCGTGTCTGATTATGACGGCGATGGAAAGGCCGATGTCGCGATCTTCCGAAACGCAGGCGGAGTTGCCCAGTGGTGGATCAACCGATCCACGGCCGGTCTTCTGGCTCTGCAGTTTGGAGCCTCGACCGATAAAGCCGTGCAGGGCGATTACACCGGTGATGGAAAAGCCGATGTCGCGATCTGGCGTCCATCGACCGGCGAGTGGTTCATCGTCCGCAGCGAAGACTTTTCATTCTACGGATTCCCGTTTGGAGCGAACGGAGATGTGATCGCACCCGGAGACTACGATGGCGACGGAAAGTTCGACCCGACGGTGTTCCGCCCATCAAGTGCGACGTGGTTCATCGCGAGAACGACCGCCGGCACACAGATCGTACAATTCGGTGCGAACGGCGATCGTCCGCTCCCGAATGCGTTTGTTCCTTAATCTTAGCTTTCCTTCCCACCACCCCGTCAGCGGAAGCCGCTGCCACCCCTCCTAAGACGGGAGGGGAGGTGGTCCGGGGTGGTAGATTCT
>JBDTWZ010000159.1:0-7288 GCA_040006435.1 Acidobacteriota bacterium | reverse complement strand
AAGGATTCCCATCTCCTGTAGGTCCGCCACCGGTTCGTCGAATGAGCATGAGCCAAACGAGTGCATGCCCCTCGATCTCAATCGTTCGATGTGGCTGAGCGTGAGGAGATGCGAGCCGCGCCACGACAGTCCGCCTTCGGTGAAGTCGAATACCTCCTCGAACTCTTCTTCCATGATCTCTTCGAGAAGGCTGACGCGAAAGCTCTCGCGGGCGAAGGCGGTCATCATCAGCACGTTGAGGAAGCCGTGCATCATCCCCTGCGGAGCGTCAGACGCATACGTCAGCGGCTTGAAACACCGGATCGGATGGTGCAGCCCGGCGGTCGCCTTGAACGGAACATTTGCCGCCATGCAAGTGCGCACAAACCTGATAATGTCGCGGGTCGCAGGAAACTCTTCACGCGTCACGCCGCCGGTGCGGATCTTCGCCCGAAGCTTTTTTATACCAAGCATCGCGATCAGATCGACAAATGTGCGTCCGACCGGTGCGATCTCGAAATAAGGCGTGATCGCTTTTGGAAGCAATGCCGCCGTGTTCTCGATCTTTGAGACAGTTGCCGCCTTTACTTCCAGAACGTCGCAGACGACGCGTTCGGAATGCTTGCGATTGAACTCGCTCATCGAACGGATCGTCTGCGATACATCCTCACCGGCAAGCACGCTCAGACGCCACGCGGCCTCACGTCCTCGCGGCAGAAATTCTCCGGCGCTTTCGTAAAATTCGTCGAGTCGCGCGACCGGCAAAATGAATCGGCCGAGCATCCAGCCATAATTGCTGTGGCGATATGTCGCGTAATTCAATACAGCTTCGGACATCGACAGCTGCGAAGGCGGAAACAGCCCTGCGTAATCTATAATTTCTTTTAGCAGAATTCGGACGGACTCTTTTGGTGGGCTATCGACGACGCGGGCGTTCATTATTTGATCTATCTGACTATGTACAACGAGAAAATCATAATGTTTATGAGGACGTTTTACAAATTATATTCATACGACAAAAAAGGACTTGCATTTTGGAAAATACTTCGGTTATCTTGATGGCGTTCCGGCTCAATTTTACATGCGCGTTTTAGGTATCGACCCGGGGAGCGAAACTCTCGGTTGGGGTGTTGTCGAAGGAAGCGGCCTAAAATACGCAGCCGTCGATTTCGGCGTCGTCAAATCAGATCCGCGACAGGCGTTCTCGAAACGGCTCGCGAACATCTATGACGGCGTTTCGGCGGTGATTGAAGATCTTCAGCCTGATGTTGTTTCGATCGAAGAAGCGTTCTATGCCGTCAACGTTAAGGTTGCGTTGAAGCTCGGGCAAGTGCGGGGTGTTTTGCTATTGCTCGCTGAGCAGCGAGGCCTCGCGATCGCCGAATATGCACCGCGGCTCATTAAGCAAACGGTGGTCGGGTACGGCAACGCAGAAAAGCACCAGGTGCAGGAAATGGTCAGAGTGCTGTTAAGAATGAAGTCGGCGCCCACGCCGCACGACGCGTCTGACGCCCTGGCGATGGCGATCTGCCACTTTCATCACGCCGGCATGCGCGACAAGATCGACAGATCCGTAAAGAAAATCCCATAATCCAACACTAAAAATATGAAACTCCCACTCCTCCCAATGTCTCTCGCCTTGGTATTACTGTGCTGTGTTTCAACCGAGGCTCAAAAGCGTAAATCGACACGGGCCGCAAATCCCGCGCCGGTGCGCGAGATCGGAAACACGGCGGTCGTGATCGACGAAACGTTGTCGGTCCTCCGTCTGGAGCCGAGCCTGTTTGCCAGTCCCATTCAGCGAATGCGCCGCGGTCGACGCGTGCAGATCCTAGGCTCGACCGAAGCGGACGGTGTTAAATTCTACAAGGTTTCGGCTCCGCCGGCGAAATTCGGCTGGCTGCAGGCGGATGCTGTTTTTGGCAAGTTTCGCACGAGCGATGAAGAGCGTTTTGCCAGGCTCGTCCAGGCAGCCGACGGTTTCGACCAGGTTGGGCTCGCCGCAGCTTTTCTCGGGATGTATCCGGCGTCGAAGTTTCGTCCTCCGATTCTTCTGCTTTACGGTGACCTTCTTGAGAACGCGGCCGCAAAACTTTCGCGTGATGCGAGTTCGCGTCTGAGCCGTCGCGAGATGGCCGCGTCCGGTGCACCCGTCCATAGCTACTATCTGAATTTCAGCATGCTCGACCGTTATCGGCGGCTCGGCGTAACGTTTCTTTTCAATCCCGCAACGCGAACGTTTCATTACAACGGCGCGAGTTGGAGTGAGATCATGCGCCGATATCCTGCTTCGGCGGAAACCGCGGAGGCCCAAAAGCGCATAGATTCGCTGAAATTGAAATTGAAATTGGAACAACAGGCGGCGAGCTAAAAGTTCAAAGCACACGCGATCTCGGCGGCGACGCGGGCATTGTTCTCCAGGAGCGCGACGTTCGCGGCGAGAGTTTTGCCGCCGCTTTTTTGAGACAGCTCGGTGAGTAGGAACGGCGTCAGATCCTTCCCGACCACGCCCCGGACAGCCGCAGTTGACAGTGCGGCGTCGATCAGCGTTTCAACTTGGCTTGAAGGGATCTCGAACTCGGCCGGAACAGGAACCGTGACCAGCAGCGCGGAGTTGAGTCCGAGCTCTCGTCTGGCGTCGGCGATCCGGGACACGTCTTCTGCGCTATCCACGCGGTCGTCCACGTCAAAGGCACTGCTCGCGGAATAAAAAGCCGGCATCCTGTCGCACTTCCACCCGAGGACCGCAACGCCGTTAGTCTCCAGCCACTCGCGTGTCGCGTCGAGATCGAGGATAGCCTTGGCACCAGAACAAACCACGATGATCGGTGTTCTCGCAAGCTCAGGCAGATCCGCGGAGATGTCCGACGCATGGCCGCGATGAACGCCGCCGATGCCGCCGGTCGCGAAGACATTTATTCCCGCCTTGTGCGCGATAAGTGTCGTCGTCGCGACGGTTGTTGCACCGATCATTTTGCGACTGGCGGCGATCGCAAGATCGCGGATCGAAACTTTTCTGACGTTCTTCTCAGTGGCGAGCCGCTCCAGTTGCAGATCGCTGAGACCGGCGCAGATCTCACCATCAAAAACGGCAATCGTCGCCGGAATCGCACCCGCGTCGCGAATGATCTGCTCGAGCCGCATCGCCGTGTCAAGATTCCGCGGGTGTGGAAGGCCGTGCGAAATGACGGTGGATTCAAGGGCAACGACGGGCCGTTCGAAGTGAAGCGCCCCGGCGAGCTCTTCGTTAAAGGTTATCTTCATTTAACGAGTTGTCCGATTCTATTTAGTCGCGGGTTGGTGATGCAGCCAAAGAAATTTCCGTTCGAGGCCCCGCGATCGCAAGACCAGTAGACGAACATCGCCCGTCCGATGACAAGCTCGCGTGGAACAAATCCCCAACCCCGGCTGTCATCGCTTTCATCGCGGCTGTCACCCATGCAAAAAAAACTATTCTCCGGAACCTCCATGGGCTTTCCCTCGACACCAAAATTGAGATGGCGGGTTGAGAGCTTGCGTCCCCTCTGGAGAGCCTCTGTCGTCTCCTCGCTGTAATAAACGTCCCACTTATCTTCAGGCTTTCGTGGTTCAAATTCACGCACCTCAAGTGCAGAGTCCTTTACCTCCGTGTCGCCGATTACGCGGTGCTCAGGCAGAAGTTCGCCGTTAATGTAGACCTGATTGTTTCTAAACTCTACCGTCTCACCCGGCAGACCTATGACGCGCTTTACGTAATTGATCTGATACTTAACAAGACCCCGTTCCCTGTCTGTCTCCGGCTTGACCGTATTGCCCGGGTACTTGAACACGATGATGTCGCCGCGCTGTATCTCCCGCATCGGAAGGAACGGCAGCGGATTACCGCCCGGGTTAAAAATAAATTTGTTAACCAAAAGGTAGTCGCCGATCAGGATCGTGTTCTGCATCGAGCCGGTCGGGACCGTGACGGCCTGCAGGATAAACGTCATCCCGAAGATCGCCATCACCAACGTCACCGCAAAGGATTCGAAGTACTCGCGGAAGATGGACTTCGGCGGGCCCTTGGGTTTCTGCTCAGGGGCGGGTTCGTTTTTTTTCTCTGTTTCGGCTTTTACCTCTTGTTCTTCTTTGCTCATATTTTGGTGCTTTATAGTACGTAGTTATCCGCCTTTACGTTTCGATGCCTCCGTTTCTGAAAGCTGCAGCGATTTCAGTGCTTCGCTTGCGGCCATCATCTCGGCGGACTTGATCGAGCTTCCGCGACCTTCGGCCTTGCCGGTGTTCCATGCGGCCTCAACGTAAAAAGTTCGTTCATGTGGCTGACCCTCAGTCTTCAGCAATGAATAAACCGGGCCGGAAAGCTGCTCTGCCTGAAGCTTTTCCTGTAGCAGCGTCTTGTAATCTGCCGAACCGTCCGGGGTAACGCCTCGGAACTCGCCCGCCAGTATGCTGGCGACGAAAGATCGCGTCGCGATATAGCCGCTGTCAAAGAATACAGCCGCGATGACAGCCTCGAGCGTGTCGGCGAGTATCGCTCGTTTCTGTCGTCCGCCGGTCTTTTCCTCGCCGCGGCCAAGACGAACATACGTCCCAATGTTTAGAGCCTCGGCGGCCCGTGCAAGCGTCACAGTGCTGACGAGGCGGTGCTTCATTAGCGTCAGCTCACCCTCAGAAGCGTCAGGATATTTTCGAAAGAGTTGTTCGGCAACCGCCAGTCCGAGTACCGAGTCGCCTAAAAACTCGAACGATTCGTTCTCGGCCGAGCGAATCTCATCCTCGCTCCGGCCGTACAAGTTCTCGTGCGCCCACGAGCGATGCGTCAGAGCTCGCTCGAGAAGCGCCGGGTCCTTGAACGTATATCCGATGAGTTTCTCGAAGTTTGAGAGCTTCATTGCCGAAAACTCAGTTTAAAGAAGAACTTTGAAAAAAAGAAAGCCGGATGTGGGTTTTCACCCTAACATCCGGCTGAGTTTTGGATTTTTTAGTCTGGAGACTACCGGCGTGGTCCTTTCTTTGCGACGGTCTTCGCAACCGACGACTTCGTAACAGTAGTCGACATCGGCTTCGTCGCAGGCTTGGTTGCCGTTGTCGACGCCGGAGCCGCTACGGTCGGAGCCGCGGTCGTCGGAGCCACTGTACCTGTTGTGGTCGGTGGTGCCGAGTCAGAAACCGGCGTCACGGGAGTCGTCGGGTTCGGGAACGGCTTCGTGATCATCGTCGCGACATATTCGGTAAGGCCGCTGTCCTTATCGGTACGGCGCCTGTATATAGCTTGAAGTTGTTTGTAGAGTCCATCCTTATACGGGCCCGGCTTTGCAACACTGTGGGCACGGCCGTAGGCATCGATAGACCGCTCAAGATAACCGTTGAAGAGAGCGATCTTCGCTTTAACCTGCGTGTCGAGATCGACTTTGACCTTTTCGTCCGTTGCATCCTTGATCTGCTGGATAAGCTTCGCTATCTCATCGCCGATCGGAGCGCCTTCGGCGACATAATAGTCACCGATCGCACCGAACACTCGCGGATCGTCCTTACCGGTGGCCGATTGCGAAAGCTCATAATAAAGCGGAACCGCAGTTTTCATGTCCTTCTTGCCGTAGAAGGTTTGATAAGCGACGTTGTAGTTTAGCTCGGCGGTCACCAGGTCCCTGTTATCGCGATTGTAGGTTCCGATACCAATGTACGGGCTGCCCTTCTTGGGACCCTCATTGTACTTTCGATCAAATTGCCAGCCGCCCTTTACCTTGGATGAAACGAGCTTGGAGTACGTGATCGCGTCGTTCGCATACTTGAACTGATTGGCGGGAGTAGATTTGTCGGCAGCGATCAAGGCCATCGCAAACGCGATGTTCACATCCTCCTTTTTGACGTTGAGGATCTCTTTGCCTGCGGCGAGGACATCATCCACATTGCCGGCAGCCAGGCCCTTGTCGAACTGTGCAAAGAAAGGAGCTAGTTTGGCACGATCTCGTGCGTCCGGGAGCTCCTTCTCAATACGAGAGACGTGCGGCCTTACGAAATCGATCTGATCCTTAAACGCCTCGGCACAGGTGCCAAACTTCTCAAGATACTCCTTTCCAGTGGAAAGAGCAGTTTCCATATCGGGAAGAGATTTCTTTGAATAAACCCCCAAAAACTTCGTATAGAGAGCGTTGTGACCATCGATGTCGGTACAGTTCGCATTCGCATCCTGTCCAAAACCGGCTACAGCTCCGACGGCGAGGATCGTCGCCGATAAAACTCCGGTGCCTAAGAATCTAAGAATCGTTTTCATTACTTCTGCCTATCCTCCAGCTACTGCAAAATCCAAAATCTATCTAACTGCCGACACCCGCCTTTCCGTAAGGGTTTCGCGTGAAATCAGATGTAAGGCTCTAAGAAAAAGTTGCAAATATTTCCGGCGAAACCAGGCCGCTCTTTCCAATAAGAACACGAACTAAACCCGAGCATGGGGAAGTCTAAATAATCCCGCAGAGTTCGCTTTTGTGTCAAGCTAAAACCGCCATCACAGCAAAGAGAAAAGCCGAAACATTAACCAGATGGAAAATGCTTCGGCTTTTTGGGACGAAATACCGGAAAAAACCGGTATATTTATTTGTTCTTTACGATCCGGGGCCGCACCTTTTTATCGGCGCCACTCTTGTCGAATTCGATGATGATCGGTGCGAACGCTGGTTGGCTTTGGGATGTCTTCTGAACGATTTTCTTCGGCTCTGCCTGTGGCGTCGCCGCTGCGGTCGTTCTCGTCTGCGAGCCTACAATGATCGGCGGCAGCGAGTCCTGTTCATTTTCGGCAATGTCAGAATCTTCGCCCTCGTCGGCCTCTGCAGCCGCCACGTTTTCCGTCACCGGTTTTACTTTCAACTGGCGGGCGTACAGCAAGTCGCGATTGCGCTTGATCTGTCCCGCGAGTGCCTGGTAGACCTTGCCGGCGATCGCGGCAGCATATTTTCCACGCTCGCTTTGTCCTCGTGTGATAACAACGACCGAGTACGTTGGATCTTCGACCGGGGCAACGGACGCAAACAGGCCGACCCACGATCCTTTGCCGATACACGAACCAGTTTTGCCTGCGACACCCATCGACGCATCCACGCCGCGGTGAGCGGTTCCGAATTCAGCGGCACCTATCATGCCCGGAAGTACCCCCTCCACACTCCGCAGCGGCAGGTTGACGCTCTCGCGAATATGCGGGCTGAAAGCAGTCCGCTCGACTCGTGGACGAGCGATCTGGGGCACAACCTTTTTTCCGCCGTTTGAAAGCGCCGATACCAGAACGGCAAGCTGCAGCGGTGTGACCTCAAAATCATCGCCATGCGAATAGATCCGA
>JBDTWZ010000158.1:0-7319 GCA_040006435.1 Acidobacteriota bacterium | reverse complement strand
GGCTTGCCCCCGCGCATTAAGAGCGGCCGCAAGCGACCTTCCCGACCTGCAAATGTCATTGGTTTCTAATGCGGAAATAATCGGATGGATACTAACGGCAACACGATAATTACACTCGACGAGCTCGAGGTCTACTACCGCATCGGCGGTGGATTATTTAGCGCGGCGAAGAGCGTCAAGGCCGTGGACGGCGTGACATTTGATATTCGAAGGGGCGAGACACTCGGCCTTGTCGGCGAATCCGGCTGTGGTAAATCGACGCTCGGGAAGGCGATCCTGCGGCTGACGGAACCGACCGGCGGGCGAGTTCTATTTAACGGCAAAGATCTCTCGCATCTTCCTCACTCGGCGATGCGCGAGCAGCGCAAACATCTGCAGATGATCTTTCAGGATCCGTACGCTTCATTGAATCCGCGGATGACGGTCGGAAATATCATCGGCGAGCCGATCCGCACATTCGGGTTGGCGAACGGGAAGTCAGTGAATGCGAAGGTCGAAGATCTGATGGAAACTGTCGGCCTCAGCCGCCGATTTATAAAACGCTATCCGCACGAATTTTCCGGCGGACAGCGGCAGCGTATCGGTATCGCACGGGCGCTCGCCGTCGATCCGGAATTCATCGTCGCCGACGAGCCGATCTCGGCGCTCGACGTTTCGATCCAGGCGCAGATCATGAACCTGATGGAGCGTCTGCAGGCCGAAAAGGGCTTGACGTATCTTTTTATCTCGCACGATCTGCGTGCGGTTCGGCACCTGTCGGATCGCGTCGCCGTAATGTATCTCGGAAAGATCGTCGAACTGGCGGACGGCAAGGACATCTACGCCGAACCACTGATGCCGTACTCGAAAGCTCTGATCTCTGCGGTGCCCGTGCCCGATCCGGAGATCGAAGCGACGCGCGAACGCATCATCCTCACAGGCGATGTTCCGTCACCGATCAATCCTCCGTCGGGCTGTCATTTTCACACGCGATGTGCGTTTGCGATCGACGACTGCAAACGCATCGTCCCGGCGCTTGCCGAGATCAAACCAAACCATTTAGCTTCGTGCATCCGCATCAACCCCGAGCATCCGCATATCGAACACAACGCCGGCATGGGCGCCATCGGCGCCGGGAGTAAACCGTTAACGTGATTTGTGAGACGTCGCGTTTGCCTATCGGCTAACCGTAAGGCTATTTATCACTCACGGTTGCAAAAAAAGAGGCTCGCGAAATTCGCGAGCCTCTTATTACAACAAGCCGATATGAATGTGACTATTTAGTAGCTTGTTGATGCCGGTTTCGACTTGTCAGTCGTTTCGTTGTTCGCTGTGTCGCGGAGGGCCTTGATACGATCATGGGCCGCTTTGACGGCCGTATATTGCTTCTGGACCGGTTCCGCTATGTTCGCCGGAAGTGATTCTTCAAGTGCGTCCTTGTACGAGTTCTTTGCCGAATCCTCACCGCGTTCGCATTCGCTGAGGATCGCACCTTCGTCTTTGCCTGTGACGGCCGACTTGATGTTGATCCAGCCGCGATGAATGGCCGCCGCCATGGTGCCAGAGTTTTCCGGATCGCCGCCGAGCCCCTGAACGAGTGCTTGCAACTCACCCGCAAATTGAGACCGCTGCTGCGAGAATTCGTAAAAGAGCGATTTCAGGTCCGAACGCTCGACGCCTTCGGCTGCTTCCTTAAATCCGTTCTGTCCGTCCTTGCAAGTCTCGATCAAACCGTTGAGCGTCGAGATGACATCGCTGTTTGACGCCGTCGTCGAATCAAAATTCGAATCGCTCGCCATCGGTTTCTTACCTTCGTATTCGTTGATCATGAAAATTTACCTCCAAAAAATTGAAATATCTGAAATTTATTGCTGCTCCCTGTCTCATCAACAATCAACGTGCCAGACCGATAACGCTAGTAATAACGCAGGGTTTTGGATTGCCTAAGGTAGCGCGCTGCAATTTAGCAAGACAAGACTGCATCGAACTGTTGCACGACGCATCTAGAGACGGGCCATTGAAATCAGGCGAATTCGTCCATCGATATACGAAAAATGCACGCTTTTTCGCAAACAGATCGGTTGGGCCGCATCCCGGGCTCCGGCCTACTCGCTCGTGTATGCAATAATCCTTGAAACGCATGTTGTTTTTCGTGAAATCGCCCGGAGATTACGTCTATTAATGCACAGACGTAAAACCAGGAAGGATCGGAGACTAGGCGAAATTGACGCTTGAATGGTCGAGCCGTATTCGATTTTGATGAGTCCAAAGGCCGCTAAAAAACAAAAAAAGCTGGACCGGATCGCCGAGGAAAACGGCGTTGCGGTAGTCGTTCTGGACAAGAACTCGCACGAAGTTTCGGTCTCGAACAACAACTCTCTTTGCGCGGGGCTGACAGCTTCGCCTGAGTTCCGGTCCAAATGCGCAGAATACTGCGGCCTCGCATTTCGGAATACGCGGTCTGGCGAGGCGTTCGAGTACCGGTGCTACGCCGGCCTGACATGCAAAGCAGTCCCGGTCACCGACCGCGGCAAGAGTTTCGTCGCCATCATCGGAAGAACATTTACAGAAGCTGAGCAGTATCGGCAGGCGACCGACCGAGCCATCGCCGGAGATTGGACGGCGTTTCCACCCAACGAGTTTTTTGAAAATGTGCTGATCGCCGGTTCGGTCTCGACTATCGACAAAGCGGCAAGCGAGTTGTCAAAGTTTCGAGCCGCGGCGGCAGAAGACATTCTCGATCTGGAAAAACCAGCGCGCGTCGAGACGCCACTGGTCAAGGCTGATAACGCGGAAGAACCGGATCGTGAATCACCCGCCGAGCAGATAACGAAGCTGATCGAAAAATTTCAGACGGAGACTGTTCCCGATGTGAAGCCGGTCGAACAGCCGCGTCTAAAAAACCGTGCGGCCGAAGCCGCCGCCCTGCGCGGACTGTACGGACGCCTTTCGAAAATGCAATTCGAAGATGCTTGCCGATCGGCTCTCGAATTCATGGCGACGAGCTTTGGGCTCAAGTCACTCGTCTGGCTGGAGCGTAAAGAGAATAAGTTTCTTCCGGTGGCGGCGACGGGCGCGCTGCACGAAACCCCGATAAAGATCGGGATCCCGGCGGACAATCAGCGTCTCGTCGACGCGTCAAACCGGGAGAGTCCCCTTGAGCTGCGCGAAAGGATGATCGGTGGCGATGAACGACCTGGCCGAACACTTAACCTTTTCACGTCTGTCGTCGGTGGTGAAATTCGCGGCGCGATCGGCGTCGAAGGACAGATCGACGAGTCGCGATCGCGCGATGTCGCTCTCTTTTGTCGCCGCATCGGGTCGCAGCTCGAGATCCTCCGGCTCAGACGCGAGGTTTCCAAACGCGAATGGCTGGGCCGCGCCGTTGGCCGATTTAACGAGAGTCTCAAACGTATCGACGCCGACGATTTTTGGACACATGTGACGCAGGTGTCCGCGGAGCTGGTACAGTCCGAACGAGCCTCCCTTCTGCTTCGTAACGACAAGACCGAAGGCCTCCTCGCAAAAGCTGCCGTCGGGGCGCGGATCAATCTGCTTACGGAACTGCGAATCGGCGAACGCGTCTCGGACCTCGTATTGGAGGACGGCCGTCCCGTTGTCGTCGAGGACATTACGCGGATCGGAATTAAAGCCGCGCCGTCGACGTGGCGATACAAGACCCAGTCGTTTCTTAGCTATCCGATACTTATCGGAGACCGGCGCATCGGTGTCATGAACTTCACCGACAAGACGACCGGCAAGGCATTCGATGAGCGGGACCTGGAGCTTCTGCAGGCGATCGCTCCGCAACTCGCCGTGGCGATCGATCGTGCGGTCCTCAAGGACAAGGCCGGCGAATTTGAGCAGCTTTCGGTGACCGATCCGCTGACCGGGCTTTTGAATCGACGATATCTCGAAAAGCGGCTTATTGAAGAGATCCAGCGTTCGAAACGTCACCGGTTTCCGATGAGCTTGATGATGCTTGACGTTGACGAATTCAAGTCCTACAACGACGCGTTCGGGCATCCGGCCGGGGATACGGCGCTAAAGATCGTCGCGAGCGTTTTGCAGGACATCCTGCGCGGGGCCGACGTCGCGGCCAGATACGGAGGCGAGGAATTCGCGATTCTGCTGCCGCAGACAACATCTACGGAAGCGGCGGCGATCGCCGAGCGTCTCAGGCAGCGAATCGAGCACACAGAATTTCCAAAGCGAAAGGTCACCGTAAGCATCGGCATCGCGTCGTGCTCGAATGAGATCGACACGCCGGCCGATCTCATCGGAGCGGCGGACCACGCTTTATACGAGGCAAAGAACCATGGCCGAAATAATGTTCGTATCTACGATGGCTTCGGCAAATCGTTCAGCGAGAATGTTCACTAGATGGCCGGATCGAACTACGAAAAAATATTCGGCGGGCGGCCCGCGGTGGACTTTGCGGGTCGCGAAGTTGAGATCGGGCGCCTGATCGCGCATGCGAGGTCCGCTGCGGGGAGCGACGGGTTGCTGTTGCTTGCGACACCCGGGGCCGGAGCTTCCGAGCTGCTACGACAGACGTATGACCGTCTGTTTCACGAACAGCGCGAAACTGTCCCGTTCTATTTCGAGGTTCGCCAGAGCTACGCTAGCCATCGCGAGATCGCCGAAGATTTCCTCCACGAGTTTATTCGACAGCTGGTTGCGTTCCGTCGGCATGATCCGTCGATAGTCCGCTCAGCTGCCGGGCTTGACGAACTGGCGGAGTTGTCGCTTTCGGTCAGTGGTATATGGATCGACCAGTTGATCGCGACGGCCCGAAGCTCAGCGGACGGGCGAGCATTCCTGCGCACCTGTCTAAGCGCTCCGCTCCGGGCTGCGGCGCATGGCGATCACGCCTTCGTGATGATCGACGACGCACAGCAGTTCCTGAATATCGAAAACGGTGTGGCCGTTTTCGCCGAGTTGAGAGAAGTATTTGGAAACGCAGGTGTCAGATTTGTTGTTTCGGGGCATCGTCGTTTTCTTCACGGGCGGATGGACTGTGATCGCCTCGGGCTCGACAACTTCGGCGTCGAAAAAGCGGGCGAGCTTGTCGACGTGTTTGCGCGAGAAAATGGCACGTCTATCACCGAGCAGTCGCGCGATCTGGTCGCGGCACAGCTCTCCGGAAATGCGTCACTGACGAGGCTGCTTATCCGAGACGCGTCCGATGTGGGCGGCGGCTTGAAAAGTTTTACGGATGTCGAGAAGGTTTACGCGGACTCGATATTTGACGGACGGATTTCCCTGCGATTTCATCATCGATTTTCGGCGGCGTGCGGAACGGCTGAAGTCGAAGAAAATGTTTTGCGCCTTCTCTATGACATTCAGTTGAGCGCGACCGGGAAATTGGATCGCAAGCTTTGGCGTCGTCGCCTTCAGCTCGGCGAAGTCGAAACGGAAACGCTGCTTGATCGGTTAAATACCGGAGAGCTGATCCGCCTCACATCCAGTAGCGTTGAATCCGTTCCGGAAAATATTGCATTAACGGATTACATCGCGGCCCACGTCCGATCGATGACGACTGCAAGCAGGGCGAGCGCTTATGGCAACTCTCTTACTGAATACATAAAACGAGCGCCGGAGATCATGGCCAGATATTACCGCACGAATTCGTCGATCGGGGTGCGCGAACTCCTGGGTGCGTTCGACGGGCGCGACATCGCGACGCTCCTGCTCGACTACGGCGAGTTCCGTGACGAATTCAAAGCAGCCGCCGATGCGGAAGTTCTCGAGGCGGCCGGGGCCGCATCCACCGTAACGCTGCCGAGGATCTTTTTTACGACTTCCGCCGCATCGTTTTATGAACCGCTCAACCAGATATCCGAGTCGGAGCGCACGGCGATCGCACTCGGTTTCGAAGCGAGGGACGAAGACGCCAATAACGAGGTCGTATGGATCGCCGCCGAAATAGATTCGAAATTGGAAGCCGAGCTCGAGCTTGCAGAATTTTGGTGCGACAGGCTTGAGGCAGCGGCTTTGATGTGCAATTTTGTTCGGTTCCGGATTTGGCTTATCGCTCCCGAAGGCTTTTCGGTCGCGGCTCTCGCGGCCTTGAAACGAAGGAACGCGTATGGTTCGAGCCGCCGTCAGGCAGATCTACTGCGCAGGTTTCTGAACGTGCAGGTTTCGAGATCGGAGCAGCTTGCGCCGAATGAATACGAGATCGTCATCCCGATGGATAACGACGCGGAGCTGATAGCCGCGAATGCGGTCGAGGAGATAGCTCGACGTCACGATCTCGATTCGAGATCCATTAACCAGATCAAGACGGCACTCATCGAGGCCTGCATCAATGCATCCGAGCACAGTCTCAGCCCGGACCGGAAGATCTACCAGCGGTTCCGCGTCGAAGACGACAGGGTCGTGCTGACGGTTTCGAACCGTGGTCTGCGTCTTGTGTCGCATCTGGCGCACGATGAACCGGCTGAAGGACGCCGGGGCTGGGGACTGAAATTGATGAGAAAGCTGATGGACGAAGTGACGATCGAAGATGTTGATGACGGCACGCGGATCGTAATGACGAAATATTTGAAAGCAGTGGCCTGAGAGGGAGAGGGGGAGAAGGGGAGAAGGCAGAAGGCATATGTTCTGCGCGCTCGGGTGCTAGCGCTTAGGTCAAGAAACTCCCCTCCTTGTCTAAGGAGGGGTGGCAGCCACTTCGGCTGACGGGGTGGTGATCTTCCAAAGACTGCGACGCGGAGTGTGCGGATCAAGCGGATAAAAGCCGGATCTGAATCCGAGTTCTGGTTTCGTGTCTTGTTTCGTGTATTTCGCGGTTCCACGGTTTAAGCTTCCATTACCTGAAACCACGAAACCACGAAATACACGAATCAACACGAACAAGCTTGGTTTCGTCGCGTGGTGAAGAAATAATTCTATTGTTTTATTCCCACCAGTATGTTAAAAACTTCCTCAAGCTATCGCGCCGTCTAAATCTAATTTAAGGAAATATTTAAGTGACCTCTGAAACCGAAACCGTGAACGCGGATGATAAACGCGCAGTTGTGTTCGCCGGCGATTACCTCAACAAACTGTCGGGTGAGCAGATCGAACGCGAGTGCCGGCGTCGGCTGGACGAAGGCTGTACTGAGCTGATCGTCAACTTTTCGCGGACCGAGATCGTCAACAGCATCGGTGTTTCGATCCTCCTCGGCGTCATCGATTCGGCCCGTGGCACGGGTGCGAAGATCGTCTTTTCAGACGTAAGGCAGGAAACGGCCGAGCTGTTCGACATGCTTGGTCTGACGCGGCATGTGACGGTTCTTTAGTGGATAGTGAATAGAGAATAGAGAATAGTCGTTGTTGGGGAGAAGGAAGGT
>JBDTWZ010000157.1:0-7431 GCA_040006435.1 Acidobacteriota bacterium | reverse complement strand
CCCAAGCAAAGAATTACATCGAAACGTTTCGCAACTTGCTCGCGGACGAGACTAAAAGCTTTACGATCTACAAGCAGAGCGGAAAAGAACGAACTCATCGAACGGTACGATCAACCTTTTTTGTATATCCATTCACAAAAGAAGAGGGACGCGTCGCAGAATTCCGAAACGTCATCTCAGTCGACGGAAAAGAGGTCGATAAAGGCGATGCCCGTGCGGAAAAATTCTTCGAAAAGGTCGCCAAAGCGGCGACCTCGATGGAAGAATTTGAGCTGCTCCGCACCGAGAGCCTGCGTTATGATCCAGAGCTTGATATCACAGGTCTGACTCTTTTTGCAGCGGTTTCGCTCGACAGTTCTTTTCGTTCGTACTTTCAGTTCTCGTTCGGACCGCGAACTGATTTTAACGGACGGCGGGTTCACGAAATTCTATATCGACAGATCAGGGAGACTCCGGATATTGCCGTCAACAGTCCGAAGTCGACGATATCGCTGAACCGCGCTCAGGATTACGAGATCGATGTCGACAAGCCCGTGCCGCTGAATGCGCGAATGTACGGCTCATTGCTTATAGATGCCGAGACTTTCCAGACCTGGTACGAAACGCGCACTATCTCCGTCCAGCCCGCAGGTTTTACGGCTCCGGTGCCGGTCATTACCGATGTGTTCGAATTTCAAGCAAGCGATTTTGGAATTTTGACGCCAAAGGTAATCACTCACACGCAATTCAGCATCAATACAAAGCGGGCGGCAGTCTCAAAGGAAGCCGACATTCGTTTCGCTTATTCAAATTTCACGCGTCCTGACGTTAACGTCCAGTCGTCCGAAGTAAAACCGGAATAATCAACGAGTGGACACTTGTTTCAGCAGTTCCCCAGCCTGCCTCCTATCCTGCATCGTTGCGGGCTCTTTTAGGCTCGCCGTTGCGGCAAGGAACTCTTCGAGCGCGACCTTTGATTCTCCCTTCCGGCCCATCTCCGCGTACAACATCCCGAGACGCAGCAGCACGCGCTTAGACTCAGCAAGCATTTCCCTCTTCGCCTGCTGGCGAGCACTCTCAAGCTCGGCAAGGGCTTCGGGCTTCCGGTTTTGAAGATACAGAATCACGGCAATCTTCTCGGTCAGAGCCGCGCGATATATCGGCAGCCTCTGGCGGGCCTCCCGCAGGACGCGCTCAGCTTCGGTGAGTTTATTCAACTCCTGAAACGCCACGGCGAGCGCTTCATACAACTGAAACATCGTATACGCATTAAAGCTATCGGCTGGCTGCTCGAGGGCGCTCTGGAGATCGCGAACCGCGCCGTCAAGGTCACCTTTCACGATCAACCCGCGGGATCTTCCCATCATTGCGAGCGGGTCTTTCCTTATTTCGAGCGACCTGTCGTACGCATAGAAAGCCGCATCGATATCGGTGCCCTCCGCCAACACCGCGCCGAGCTGTAGCCAATTGCTTGCCGATCTGTCATCGATCTTCACGGCGTGCTGCCAAAGACCGACATTTGTCTGCCAAACAAAGTTATATGTGAACGTGAGCCATCCGAGCAAAACAGCGAATACAACGCTCGCGGCGAGAACGAACTTCTCGGCGTTAACGGAGCCCCACGCCACCAGGCGTTCCGACACAAGTGTTGCAACGACGATCAAAAACCCAAGCAGCGGCAGATACAAGTATCTGTCGTGAACGATCTGCTCAGATGGAAATGCCGTTATGAAGAATGCGGTTAAAAGAGCGAGATAGAAAAGCGATGTGCCGAACGTGCGGACAAAAGAACGGCGTGCCGCGAAGTATGAGGCAGCTATGATCGCGAGCGACAGAATGGCAGGAAGCACTACGCTGAAGATCCCGATCGATTCGATCGGCCGCAGAGGATAGTTCGGCCCGAGCTGCAGGGGCAGAACCATCTGTTGAAGATAGAAAACGAATATCGACGGCGCCGTAAGAATCGCCGAGCCCGTCGAATTTTCCGCTGGCCGGAATGTATAGCCAAGAACCGCCATCCGAGCGAAAAAGTAAACGACGGCGATCGAGAAAAACGGCACGGCGGCCCGCCAGGCAGGCCCGAAGTTCGACCGGGAAATCGAGTCTTCCCCATCTCTTGTTCTTGCGAAGACGATTGCAAATATCGGAGCGCACACCGCGGCCACTTCCTTCGATCCGAGCGCGAACGCGTAAAGCAACAGCGAGATCACAAGGTGACGAGCTCGGCGCTTTCGTACGGGATTTGCCGCCCATTTGTCCGCGAAAATGATCGACAACAGGAAGAACAACGCGAAGAGAATATCCGGCGAGCCGGAAATCCACGAGACCGATTCGGTATGCACCGGATGCACGGCGAAGATCAATACGATCGCCGTCGAAAGATATGTGGAAATGTTCCATCGCCGGAGTAGAGAATAAGCGGTGATGCAGACGCCGGCGTGGAGCAGCACATTCAAAAGGTGCCAGCCCGTCGGATCCAGGCCGAACAAGGCGAAACCCAATATGCACCATGCGGTGAATACCGGACGCCAGTAATTACTTGCCGACACCGTACCGTCGCCCTTGAACGCCCAGACATCAGAGGTCAGTGCGGTCGTAAACAAAGCGCTGTCTTGTATCAGCGGGTTCTTCACGATCTGACGGCGGTCGTCGTAAACGAATTCGCCGGCAAGCGAGTTGGAAAAAGTAAAGATGACCGCGAGAGCGATAACGCCGATCCACAGCCATTCCGATTTGAGGTTCATATTAAGTACAACGCTCGAGCGCGGTTTCAAGCGGGTTGTCAACAACATCATCGACGAGGCCGATCCGCAACGCTTCCGCGGCACCAACGCGGCGTGCGGTGAAAAACATCTCGAGCGCCGCCGCTTCGCCGATCAACTTCGGGAGACGCTGGGTTCCACCCCAGCCGGTGATAATTCCGAGACCGACACCGGGATGTGAGAATAGGGCCGCAGGCGACGCGATCCGTTGGTCGCACGTCGTTGCAAGATCGAGGGCACCGCCGAAACATACACCGTCGATCGCCGCGACGGTCCGCACGTTCATGGCAGCGATCTGCCTCATCAGCGTCTGGCCGCGCCGTGCAAATTCCCTTGCCGACCTTTCGTCCGCGACCTCCGCGATCTCGCGAAGATCGGCTCCGGACGCAAAAACGTCGCCCGCTCCAGTGAAAATAACGGCGTCCAAATCGTCGCGAGCTTTATACCGTTCAACTATCCGCGACAATTCCTTGAGAACCTCGAGCGACAGCGGACTTCGGATCTCAGGCCGGTTGAAGGTCACCACCATTGAACTTTCCATTTCCTCGACGATCACCGCGTTCGACATTTCGATTTCCGGGCTAAATAATAGCGTTATGTTCCGTACCGATAAAGCGCATCCGTGGCACGGCATCGAGATCGGCGAAGGAGCGCCGGCAGAAGTTACTGTCTTTGTCGAGATCGTTCCGCGCGACACGGTGAAGTACGAGGTCGACAAGGAGACCGGATATCTTAAGATCGACCGGCCGCAGCAATATTCGAATGTAGTTCCGGCAAACTACGGCTTTATCCCGCGGACCTACTGTTCTCGGCGCGTCGCCGATCTTGCGCGAAGCAAGTCGAGCCTGAAGATCACGGACGGCGACGGCGACCCACTCGATATTCTCGTCCTGAGCGAACATCATATTCCCCGCGGCGACATCATCCTTAAGGCGAGACCCATCGGCGGCTTCTGTCTGATCGACGATGACGAAGCCGATGACAAGATAATCGCGGTGCTAAAGGGCGACAAGGTTTTCGAGCAGTACAACGAGATCGCCCAGCTTCCGAAAGGTATTCTCGAGCGCTTTGAACACTACTTTCTCACTTACAAATCGCTGCCTGACCAACCGGACGTCTGCGAGATCCCGTATTCGTACGGGCGGGAAGAATCTTACCGGGTCATCGGGGCGGCGGTCGGAGACTACGCAGATCTGTTGAGCGGTGACTCGTTCATCGTTAATTAACTATTCACCGTCAACCATCCACTAGAAGAACACCGCCCACGTCGCAAAGTCCTCAGTGAACTCTTCGAAATGGTGCGGCACCATTGCGGCGACAAAGAATACATCGCCGGCGCGAAAATCAAATGTTTCGTTATCGATCACAAGCCGGCCCGAGCCGCGGGCGATAAAATAAAACTCGTCCTCGTCATGAAAGGTTTGATAGTCGACACATCGAGGAGCGAAGAAAACGAGCTTGACACCGTTCCTTTCAAACGGTTCCAAATCCCAAACCCCGTCCTTCCATTTCTCAGTGGCCGAAAGTGGGAGCTTTGCCAAAACTTCCGCGATTGTGAATTTCATCTAAGCTCTCTGGCGTTCATCGAGTTGATGAGACGGCTAGATAACTTTACGCACTCGTCCGGCGCAACAAGCTCGCGCATCTTTGCGAGCGAGAGCTTATTTGCATGCTCGTTGTACCGCAACAAATCGATGAGATACCGCTCATTTCCGTGATCAAGGCTTACAATGCCCGCTCACGTTTGAAGTAGCCTTGAACTATACCGATCACCGCACCACCCGCCGCGCCCATCACCATCACGACCAAAAGATGGACGAGAGTCGGCGCCAGGCTTTTGTGGATGTTCATGAACGCTTCGAACTCGAAGAACATGCCCAGGCTAATAACGAAAAGAACTATCGCGCCCACCTTCGCGCCTTCGGCCCAACCGCTACCTCCGCCATAGTCGAGTGCCCACGAGATAAGCCACGCAAATGTCACATTGAACAGAAATATCAGTGCGATCATCGGCGGATCTTTTAGCAGTCCGGCATACTCGATCATATCCGCCTTAAAATAGTCAGCCAGCAAAATACCGAAAAACAAAAAGCCGAGCAGGAACGTCACGATCCCACCGGCCACGGCGCCTAACAAAGTTCCGATCTTCATACAATTCTCCTTACCTGGGGTTTATGAAAAAGCCGAATTGTTAAATGAAAAAATGGTGAATGCTGAAGATGATACGTCGACGCGCGGGAATCTACAAATACGGGAGGTCCGTGAGCTTTCCTGTGTGCTCGCGGTTCCAGTTTTCACAAGAACTTACCCACGCACTCATGCTAAACACATCGCAGGAGGCGCAAGTGCCCGATGCAAGCCGTGAACCTATATCTTGGAGCCGTTTATTGTTCTAGGATCTAAACCGGGGATTCGTTGGGCGTGAGGTCGGGGTTCCAGCGGTCGAGCTGTGAGCGGCGATCTCGATCTTCTGCGTCGTCGTTCTCGCGGCGTTCGGTTATCCAGTCTTTGACCGTGCCTTCCATGCTGCGTTGTTTCTTCCGTTTTTGATTCTTCGCTTTCTTTGAGGCCGGCGGTTTTACCACGCCGGCGTCGGCTCGTTTGATTACCTTGATCTTCGTCATAAAAGTGATGAGGTCCGCCGGGCGGCCCGGGCCGGTATATCTCGACGTTTAGGTCTCTCCTTTTTGTCCGGATCGAGCTCCATCAGATCGCCCGGGCAGCAGTTGAGTGCGACACACATCTTTTCAAGCGTCGCGAAGTTCATCCCTAATGCCCTGTCCTTTGTCAGACGCCACAGCGTCGTATAGCTGATCCCTGTAGTCCGCGATAGCCAATAGAGTGACTGTTCGCGCTGCTTTAGTACTTCTTCGATTTTGAATGTGATCTTATGGTCCATAACTATTCAAGTTTCCCGGCTTCCAGTTTCTAGTTGCCAGAACTATATTGCACATCCGGTATATGCTACATACGCAATATATTGCGTATTTGACATATAGTCAAACGGGGAATAATCTTTACCCAACAGAGTCCAAAGCTCACTCTTCTCAGACCATTACGGGAAACCGCCCGCCCTCGTCTGAAATCCACAGCTTTCATAGTTCGGAGAAACTAACGATGAGCACACTGATCATCAGTAAGCGTCGGAAGGACGGCATTATGATCCTCGATCTGGCCGGCGGCATAAAGCTCGGTGAGGAAAATGCGTACCTTCACAACACGATCAAGGACCTGGTAGGGGCTGGCGAGAAAAAGATCCTGCTAAACCTGGCTGCAGTAACGAAGATCGATTCGAGCGGCATGGGCGAGGTCATTGCGGCGTGGACGACGCTTCAAACCAACGGCGGCGAGGTGAAATTACTGAATCTGACAAGGAGCGTCGAAGAGTTGATGATGTTGACAAAGCTGTTGACGGTATTTGAGACCTATGAGAACGAAGCTGACGCACTGGCGAGCTTCAAGGTTAAGACGACGAACCCGCTCGACAAGCAAGTTTGGAAGAACGCAGAAGTTAGTTTTAGCTGAGAAGCATCGCGTTCCCATTCGTGTTCTTCGTGTAGTCCCTTCCAATTGAGGTGACTCGATCTTGTTCGTGTCATTCAAGTAACCCGTGTCGTTTCGTGGTCCGCTTTCAAATAAGACTGGGATCACGAAACGACGCGAAATATACAGCTCAAGATTTTAGAATCGACAGATACTCTTTCCACACACCAACCTCGGTGTCATACCGTCGCGCCATCACGGTGACGATCTGACGGACATGATTCAAGTCATGGACGACCCATGTCGCAAGCAGTTGTCGGAGTGTCACCCGTCCAAGTTCCTGATGCAAGCCTTCGAGATCGACAAGCTGTTCGTCGGTGAGATTCCACACTCGAAGCGTGTCGACATTCTCGGTGCGAAGTCTTGCGAACTCATCCAGCAATTCCGTGAGCGACTTCCCTTTCGAATTCTCGAACTGCGCAAATCGATCGAACGCGACGAACGAGCGGTGCTCACCTTGCTCGAGAATTATCCGCGCACGCGGGATCCAATCGGTTTTTTCGCCGTGGATCAAATGTCCGATGACGTCGTACGGCATCCACTTACGTACGAAACTCCCCTCCTAAGACAGGAGGGGAGTCTTCCGATGTCCACTCTCTCGACAATCCACCAAGCAGCGACCTCAGCGTCGCCGGCGTCGCCGACAAGACCTCGATCGAACGTGAAATATCAAAATTCATAATGGATTTTGCAGCAAGTCGGCTCGTTCTTCTCGTATTTGTCGTGGTTTCAGGCTTTAAAACCGAACCACGAAATCACACCAAATGACACTAATCAAACCAATCGAGCGCGGCGATCTTGTCGAATTCTCTCTCCGCCTCAATAGATGCGGCGTCTGACGCGCCCACTTCCCGATCGCGTATCCACGATCGATTAGATAGACATTTGACAACGGAGTCGGATCGAATAAAGGCGTCATATCGACAGTCGAACCATTGTTTTGTTTTTTGCGCGACACTGCCAAGATACCGGTTAAACCAAGTAGGAAAATCCAACGGAGACCAATTCTCATCGCGAATTTGGCAACACGAATGCGCCGATGTGCGGCTTAGTGGTATTCAAACAAGTCTGCAGCGAAAGTAACAGCGTATCGCGAAGATTCTCCGGCGTGACGATCGCGTCGACGAGACCCCGGGCGGCGGCGTGT
>JBDTWZ010000156.1:0-7481 GCA_040006435.1 Acidobacteriota bacterium | reverse complement strand
CGAAGAAGAGGCGATCGAAGAAACGACGCGTATCCTTCGCGAATCGACGCGGTTAAGAATGATCTCCGAAGTGCCGCTCGGTGCGTTTCTGTCGGGCGGCGTCGATTCTTCAACGGTCGTCGCCTTGATGGCACAGGAGAGCTCGCGGCCGGTCAAAACATTTTCGATCGGATTCGAGGAACAAGATTACAGCGAGTTGAAATACGCACGACGCGTTGCCGAACATGTCGGTGCGGAATACAACGAGTTCGTCGTCAAGCCGAATGCGATCGAGATACTGCCTACGCTTGTCGAACATTACGGCGAACCATACGCGGATTCTTCGGCTATTCCGACCTTCTATGTTTCGCGCGAAACCCGAAAACATGTCACGGTCGCACTGAACGGAGATGGCGGCGACGAAAGCTTTGCCGGCTACGAACGTTACGCGGCAATGCTGATCGCAGAGCGTTATCAACGAATTCCCCGATCCTTGCGTGCATCGTTGATCGAGGGGCCGATGGCTCTCCTGCCGACGTCCGAGCTGAAACGCAGTCGTGTGCGCGACGCAAAACGATTTCTGAAAGCTGCGAGTCTCCCGCGAACAAAAAGATACGAGCGCTGGATGACGACCTTTGACGAGAAAGCCAAGGCTGAGATCTACACTGACGATTTTCGGGCTTCGATCGGTGACGCAGATGATTCCACGATTCTCGATGAATGGTTCGCTCGCGCCAACGGATCCGGCGTTCTCGATGCGGCGATGCTGACCGACCAGATGACGTATCTGCCGAACGATCTGCTTGTAAAGGTGGACATTGCATCGATGGCGAATTCGCTCGAGGCCCGTTCGCCGTTTCTCGATCACAAAGTGATCGAGTTTGCGGCCAGCCTGCCCGAGAATATTAAGATGCGCCGGTTTGAGACGAAATCACTTTTGAAGAAGGTCGCCGCGCGGCTTGTTCCGCGGGAAGTGGTTTATCGCCGCAAGATGGGTTTCGGAGTTCCGATCGGCAAATGGTTCCGCAGTGAGATGAAAGATTTTGTCCGCGACGCGCTGCTCTCGCCGACGGCCCTCACTCGCGGGATCGTGCGCCCCGAGGCTATCGAACGCTACGTGAATGAGCATACGAGCGGCAGCCGCGACCATTCATTTCAAATCTGGACTTTGTTAATGCTGGAACTCTGGTTCCAGAGATTTATAGATCAAGGAAATTAAGCAAAAAACATGAAGGGAGTCATATTAGCGGGCGGACTCGGATCACGGCTTCACCCGTTGACGAAAATTACAAACAAGCATCTGCTGCCGGTTCACAATCAGCCGATGATCTACTATCCGATCAAAACGCTGATCAACGCCGGTATCAACGACATCATGATCGTGACGGGCGGAAATGCGGCAGGCGATTTCTTGAGGCTGCTCGGAAACGGAAAGGATTTCGGCCTGAAGCATCTGAACTACACGTATCAGGAAGGCGAAGGCGGCATCGCGGATGCTCTTTCTCTCGTCGAGCATTTCGCCGACCACCAGCCTATCTGCGTGGTGCTCGGAGATAATCTGATAGAGCGGAACATACGCGCCGCGGCCGACGAATACCGCAAGCAGGGTGGCGGGGCCAAGATCCTTCTCAAACATGTTCATGATCCGGAGCGCTTCGGCGTACCGCAGCTCGACGGCGATAAGGTGGTCCGTATTGAGGAGAAACCTGCCGAACCAAAATCCGACTTCGCTGTGACGGGCATTTATTTTTACGACGCGACGGTTTTCGATATCATAAAGACTTTAAAACCGTCGGGTCGCGGCGAGCTTGAGATCACGGATGTGAATAATCATTACATCGATCGCGGTGAGATGACCTGGAATGAGCTCGACGGCTGGTGGACCGACGCCGGAACGTTCGATAGCTTGCTGCGAGCCTCGAATCTGGTTGCGGAAACGGGAGCGAATAATCTCTGATATTGTCGCGTGAGCGACAAAACGAATTTAGCCGTGGGCTTCATCAGCCCACGGAAGGAAGTATCAAGACGAGACGCGCGTCGCGTAGCGACGCCCGAATAGGCGAAAGGTTTCGCCCGTCGCTGACGCGACGCGAATGTATGAACACGATTTCCGTGGGCTGAAGCCCACGGCTAAATTCGAATCGTCGCTACGCGACGCGTTGTGGCAGAGTCTCAAAAGTTAGTCCCACGCCCGATATTTAAATGGTTATGAACGCACCTACAAACCCGGTATTCTCGACAGCCTTCACCGAGGGCGAAATAAAGGACGTGGTTGTCTACGATCTCAAGAAATTTTACGACGATCGGGGATGGCTGGCGGAATTGTTTCGTCATGACGAACTCGACGGCGAGTTCTACCCGGCGATGTCGTATATATCTTTTACGAAACCCGGCGTGCAGCGCGGCCCGCATGAGCATGTGGATCAGGCCGACTTGTTCTGTTTTATCGGGCCTTCGACTTTCAATATCAAGCTCTGGGACAACCGTCCGGATTCGCCGACGTACAATCACATGATGTCACTGCGGGTCGGCGTCGAGAATCCTAAAGCCGTTGTCGTGCCGAAAGGCGTCGTTCACGGTTACAAGAACATCGGCGAGATCGATGGGATGGTCGTCAACTGCCCGAATCGCCTGTACATGGGTGAAGGCAAGCGGGAGCCGATCGATGAGATCAGGCATGAGGACGATCCGAATACAATTTATCGAATGTGAATCGTGAATCGTCAATCGTGAATAGTGACGTGCTTCTTGGGATTTCGACTTCAACGCCGTTAGCTATTCTCCGGAGATATGATTCACCTAGCACGCTCCCACTATTCACGATTAACGATTGACGATTAACGATCCATGAAGATCCTTCGCATCATCGCGCGCCTTAACGTCGGCGGTCCGGCGCGCCATGTGGTGTGGCTGACAGAGACGCTTAACGACGACGAGTTTCAGACGACGCTGATCGCGGGCACCGTCCCGAAAGGCGAAGAAAGTATGAACTACATCGCCGAGCAGTATGGCGTCATCCCCATCTTCATCGAAGAGATGAGCCGCGAGCTTTCACCCAAGGATCTCATTTCGCTTTTCAAGCTGCTCCGCGAGATCCGTCGTCAAAAACCGGACATCATACATACCCATACGGCAAAGGCCGGCACGGTCGGCCGTATTGCCGCACTGCTCTATAACATTGCCGCACCGCGGACTCGGAAGGCGAGGGTCGTCCACACCTTTCACGGCCATGTATTTCACAGTTATTACGGCAAACTGAAGACTGGGGTCTTCATCGCCATCGAAAAATTTCTTGCGCGATTCGCAACCGATAAGATTGTTGTAATTTCGCCGCAGCAGTTTCACGAGATCCATGAGGAAGTTGGTATCGGCCGCCGCGATCAGTTTGAAATAATACCGCTCGGGATCGACCTCGACGCCTTTTCAGATCCGGACGAGAAACGCCACGCGTTTCGTGAGGCGTGCCGAGTAAAGAGCGACGACGTTTTGGTCGGCTTTGTCGGACGGCTTACCGAAATCAAAGATGTTTCATTGTATTTACAAGTTGCGGCAAGAGTCCGTGAAAAGGCCGGGTCCGGGAAGTTACGGTTTGTCGTCGTCGGTGATGGACACCTAGGGCCAGGACTCGAAGCCGAGGCGAAGGAACTGGGGATCGGCGATTCGATGCTGTTTCTCGGAAACCGGACCGACATCGATCATGTGTATGCCGGTTTGGACATAGTTGCCCTTACGTCGCGAAACGAAGGCACGCCGCTGTCACTGATCGAAGCCATGGCGGCGCGTCGACCGGTGATCGCGACCGTTGTTGGTGGTGTACGCGATCTTCTCGGTGATCGAATGCAAGAAAAAGACGGATTCATGATATACGACAGGGGCGTCGGCATCGGTGGACGCTCACCCGACGAATACGCCAGAGGCTTGATTTATTTGGCGGAAAATGAAAGATTACGGGAAAGCATCGCGGAGAAAGGCCGGGCATTCGTCGAGGCCGAGTACTCGCGGGAAAGGCTGGCCCACAACATCGCTCAACTTTACCGAACCATAACAGTTAGGAAATAGATATTTAGATTTGGATGACGCAGATTTTTACCAATCCGTTTGCCGCAGGTGCGATAAGCTTCGCTTTCGTAATCGTACTGACCTACGCAGTGCGCGAACTGGCAAACAAACGGGGATTCGTCGCAAAACCGAAATCCGACCGTTGGCATAAACGGCCGACGGCGATGATGGGCGGCGTGGCGATTTTCCTGGCGGTGCTCATTGCGTACGCGATGTTCGTACCGAAAACCACGGAATCGGTAATCATTATCGCGGGAAGCTCGTTCCTGTTTTTTGTCGGCCTGATGGACGACATTCTTAACATCAAGCCGTATCAAAAGCTGGTCGGCCAAATGATCGGCGCGACGTTCATCGTCGGACTCGGGCCCCGACTTCCGATTACCGGCTATGAGCTTGTTGATATTTGGATCACGGTATTTTGGCTGATCGGAATAACGAACGCGATCAACCTGCTGGATAACATGGACGGGCTCGCGGCCGGTATCACGGCGATCGCGGCCGGATCGCTTGCCATCGGCTTTGCGATGAACGGTCAGACGAACGAGCTTATTCTTGTTTCGGTTTTCATCGGCGCGCTGCTCGGGTTCCTGATCTTCAATTTCAACCCCGCGTCGATTTTCATGGGTGACTCCGGCTCGATGTTCATCGGGTTTCTCCTTGCGAGCTCGGTGCTCATGGGCCAGGCCGGTGGCCGTTCACGGAGCATTTTCTCGATCCTCGCTGTTCCGGTCTTGATCTTGCTCGTCCCGATCTTCGATACGACGCTGGTTACGGTGATCAGAAAGCTTTGGGGACGCAAGGCGTCGCGGGGCGGGCGCGACCACACGTCGCACCGGCTGGTCGCGCTCGGACTGTCCGAACGATCCGCCGTTCTCATGATCTACGGGTTTGCTGTCTTTGCCGGCTTGTTATCGCTTCTCGTATCTCAGCTTCGCACGGTCCAAAGCTTCGCCCTTATCGGAATTTTCACCGCGGCGCTCGCAATTGTCGGTGTCTACCTGTCGAAAGTAAAGGTTTACGAGGAACGCGATGAGGAAGTGGCCACGCAAAACAATGCCGTTTTTGCATTCATCGTTGACGTATCTTACAAGCGTCGTATCTTTGAAGTTTTCCTTGACGCGTTTTTGATAACGTTCTCTTACTATGCCGCGTACACGCTGCTTTTCGGCTCGTTCGAGAACACCAGCAATTGGGATCTATTCATCAAGACGGCGCCCTTGCTGGTGATACTAAAGCTCTTCGCTTTTCTCGCCGTAGGCGTGTATCGCGGGATCTGGCGGTATACAAGCGTCAACGACTTGATCACGTTTACCAAAGGCGTCGTTATAGGCTCGGTGCTAAGTATTCTAACCGTTCTCGTGCTGTATCGATTTGAAAATTTTTCGCGAAAGGTGTTTGTTCTCGACAGCATCATTCTTCTTCTGTTACTCGTCGGCAGTCGGATGGCGTTTCGATTGATCCGCGAACTCCTTCCAAACGCAGTCGTGACGGAGGGCTCCCGCGTCTTGATTTACGGCGCGGGTGACGGCGGCGAGATGCTTCTCAGGGAGCTGCGGAACAACGCGGCGTGGAATTATCGGCCGATGGGTTTTATCGATGACGATTCTCACAAGAAAGGCAAAGTTATAAACGGCCTGCAGGTCTTCGAGGCGAACGATTCACTCATTCATATTTGCCGGGACGAATCGATTCACGAAATTCTAATTTCGTCGGAAAAGATTTCGAGCGAGGCGCTAAAGAGGCTTCGTGAAATCTGCCGGGACGAACACATTACTCTAAAACGCGCACAGATGAGGATAGAACCGGTCAATTTCGAATAACCTCCTGTGCCCACAAATTCCCTAAAAATTGATACGGCCTGGAAAAAGGCGATCCTTGTCTTGATCGGGGGGGTGTGCGTTCTGGCTTCGTGGACTTTTTCAAAGTGGGGGATGGCGAATTCAGCTGCCGTTCGGGCCGAAGACGCGGATGTCGCACGATTTCTGACCGAACTCGCACCGGACGATCCTCAAACCCATTATTCTACGGCCGTACTTCTCGAGAAAAGCTTCGAGCCAGGCGACATAACGAGATCACTGAACGAGTTTGAGGTCGCGACCGGACTTGCTCCGGAAAATTATTTGTTTTGGCTTGATCTTGGTCGGGCGCGCGAGCGCAGCGGCGATGCGGCCGGCGCCGAGCGCGCTTTGCGACGGGCACTCGATCTCGCGCCCAACTATGCGCGGGTTCAGTGGGCTTTCGGAAACGCATTGCTCAGGCAAGGCCGGGTCGACGAGGCGTTCGCGGAGATGAAGAAATCCGTAGCCGGCGATCCGACGGCGTTTGCTAATTCCGCCGCGGTAACAGCGTGGCAGTTTTTTGGCAGCGATGTCGTAGCGATCCGGCAGGCGGCGGGAGGATCGATCCAATTCGACGGCGCGCTCGCCGCTTTGCTGCTCCGTGAAAAACGCTTTGACGAAGCGATTGAGCTATGGAACGATCTGTCGGCCGACGAACGCAGAACGTCGTTGCGGGAAACGGGGACCCTGTTTGTAGGACAACTTCTCGGCGAGAAAAGGTTTCGTGACGCGAGCCGCATAGCGGCTGAAATTTCGGACAATGCAGATTCAAGAGCGGGGCAGATAACCAACGGTGGATTTGAAATGGCGGTCAAACCAACCGGCGCCGGACCGTTCGAATGGGCGATCGCGCCGGGACTCCAGCCTCAGATAGTTCTAAGCAGCGGACAGAAACGGGGCGGGAACAACAGCCTTCTAATTATTTTCAATTCGGGTGATGGGAAAGACTTTCGGACCGTTTCTCAGCTTATTGCCGTCGAGCCGAACAGCGCGTATGAGATTGAGATCTTTTACCGCGCAGACCTCAAAACCTCGGCCGCCTTCAAATGGGAGATCGCGGACGCGGCTGATGGCCGGCGGATAGCAGTGTCGGACGCCGTCAAGAACAGCCCGGAATGGTCGCCGCTCAACCTCCAGTTCAGATCTTTGTCCACCAGTGACGGAATCGTTCTCCGACTGATCCGGGAAAACTGTGGTCCAATTTGTCCCGTTACCGGAACTATCGGATTCGACG
Organism: Acidobacteriota bacterium; assembly: GCA_040006435.1. Taxonomy (GTDB): domain Bacteria; phylum Acidobacteriota; class Blastocatellia; order Pyrinomonadales; family Pyrinomonadaceae; genus OLB17. The sequence goes on along the minus strand of JBDTWZ010000156.1, from coordinate 371 downwards.
ATATTTCGCTGCGGAGCGCAGGTGAACGATGACGGAAAAGCATCCCTCTGATCACCCGACATCTCGATTGGCCCAAGCGATCGTGGTCTTCGTCTGCGTTATACCGATGATCGCGACGATCGTATTTGGCGCAGTTGACTCGTGGACGATCGGACTGCTCTCTATCCTCGTTTCGATCATCGCGCTTTTGTGGCTCGTCGACGCGGGCGTCTCGGGTGAGCTTCGGTACGGCACGAGCAAACTGCAGTTGCCGATCATCGCGTTGATCGCGATCGGGTTCGTTCAGCTTTTACCATTCGGTCCCGGCGACATAGCTGAGTTGCTGAACGCCCCGGTCGTGCAGACGCTCTCGATGGATCCGTATGCGACGC
>JBDTWZ010000155.1:0-7504 GCA_040006435.1 Acidobacteriota bacterium | reverse complement strand
GTTATCGACATTGCCGACATTTGCTAGAAGGCTCGCGACCTCGATCGGATGATTTATGTACGGTTCGCCGTCGCTGCCTTTGCGCTTTTGATCTTTATGTTTTTTGGCAGCGAAACTCGCGGCGCTCATGATCGTGGCGAGGTCGTTCATATATCCTAGTTTTGCCAGCAAAAAAAAGGTCAACGCGAACGCGCGTCAACCCTCATTTGACACTTACAGACGTTCGCTACTTTACGACTTCGATCGTCAACGTCTGCTGACCGGTGATCAGAAACTCGGCCGGCGCGATCGCCAGTTCATTAACTATCGTCTGCATCGCGGGCTTGATCCCGCCCGCCGTCCGATCGTTGTTGAGGGTCGCGAGAACCGACGGCGGAAGATTCGGCATTTCGCTCGAGCCGATGACGACGCCATTAGTCGTGCGGAATGTTTGAAGATACAAGCGGTCTGCCTGCTTCATTTTATTGATCGTTGCGACCAACTCGCTTAGGTCCCTCGGTACAAAGTGCTGCAGCGCGGAATTTTCCTGGATCTCTTTTCCGTCAGCGACTGTGATCGAGAAAACGCCTGCCGGCGTATCGACGGGGATCGTCACCGAAATTCTCTGCACGAAGATCTTTCCAGAGTTCGTTCGGGCGAAAGCCTGCACCTCGACTGTCTCGCCGGCTTTCACCTGCATACGGTCGATCGACATTCTATCCAGAACAGCGGTTTTGCTTCCGTCGGATGATGTGAGATTGAGCGTTATTCCGCTGATCTCCAGATCGTCGAACCGGCTCTTCATCAACGCAGCAACCGGTGCGGCAACCGAGGCCGCGGCAAACTGCGGCGCCTGTCCGCCGGCAAATCTCCGGTCGAGTTTGATGGGCTGCTGTCCTTTAATACTGATCTCGCCGGCGATCTGCACCGTCGCGTCGCCGAGGGACCGTTCCTGCGCTACCGCCGTGTTATAGATCGCTATGTTCAAGAGCAGCGGCGTCAAGAAATCGTCTTTTGCTACTTCAAAATTGATAACGTCTGTTTGCCCTCGACTTGATGTGACGTTGATTCGTACGGGAATCATTTTGGGAGATTGGCCAAGTTTTCCTAATACACCGGTCGCCCTGTCCTGCGTCATCGTTCCGACCATCGAGTCCGGCACAGCCAGTTTGAAGGAATTATTGACGCTTGGAATCACAGTCACAACGTGCGACTCAGCCATTGGCAGGTCCGACGTACCCAGACTGAGGAATGGGTGCCCAAACGCGTAGATCTTATCGCCATCGCGCCAGGTTACGGTTCCCGCCGCGGCAAGGCTGTAATCTCCTCGCGTCAACTGCATCGAAACCGAATCGCCGCCGACCAGCGTTGTCGCGTCAGCCGTCTTCATCGAGGTGATAGGAGCCGAGCCGCCGACCGCGGATACAGGTATAAGTCCCGCTTCAAGCAGTTGGGGCGTAAACAAGTTCAGGGTCTGCTGCGAAAATCCGGTGAATGTCATCGGGGTCGCGATCGGCTGGAATGACTGCCCGGCGACGGCCATCAAAAGAGAATTATTGGAAACTCCGGCAAGCAATCCGCTGGACGCCGCGGGATTCTTCGGGAAGTTAACCGTCCAGCTTGTCGAAGCCAACTCTGAGAACGAGACCGGCTTCGGCTCCGAAGCCGTCATCTTCGGGCCTTCCTTTTTCTCGAAGATCGCGATCATCTGCTCGATGGGCGTAATTCCGCAGATCGGCTCTTTAGAAAAAGGGAAGCTGTACGAGATCGCCCCGACCAGTTTGCCATCGATGTAAACCGGCGAACCGGACATCCCCGCAAACACACTGGTCCGATCTGCACCCCCGCCGCTCAGCCGTCCGACGATCAGATCCTGCTTCGGACCGATGGCTCCGGGTATCACGCCAAGGATCTCGACATTAAATTCCTCGGGCTCGCTTCCCCGAAAAACGGTGCGAGCTTTGCCGTGCATCCCTTCCTTCAATTGGGACAGAGGAAAAAAAATCGCTGATGTATTTTCGCCCCCAGAAGTGCCGCGTACGGCCGGCGCCTGGGCAAAAACGTTAAGTGAAAACGCTATAAATACAAAGATGAATGCTGGAAATCTTAGGTTTAACATTTTGAAATAACTTTTCCCCATCGATGCCGGATATGGTACCATTTTGACTGGCATATCAGAAGCCTTTTTCCGTTAGGCTTCATTTAAGAATCCCTACACCTTTCCGTAGTTGCTTCACTTCAAAAATCATTTTATATGGCAAAGAGTATTCGCCTTCTCAAGAGCTTTTCCCGTTTGCTGCTTCCGGTCGTCGTCCTGCTGGTCATGGCTATCGCCGCAGCTTCCGTTTGGCTCGTACACGAGACGGCACATCCGGTCAGCGTGGCTTACCTGGTGACGCCCGAGGTTTACGCCATGCTGAGCGCGCGAGGAGCGCAGGTAACCGACGAAAGCTGGGGGAACAAAGACGGCACTTCAGCGCGTGGCTGGCTTCTACGCGGTGCGCAGGATGCACCGGCCGTAATACTCCTTCACAAATATGGAGCCAATCGATCGCACGTATTGAATCTCGGCGTAAAGCTTAACGAGGCAACAAACTTCACGGTCCTGATGCCCGATCAGCGAGGGCACGGACAAAACCCGGCTGTCGCATACACGTCGTTCGGCGGATGTGAGGCCGACGATACGACAGCTGCGATAGAATATTTGCGTACTCTGAAAACCCCCGAGCAGTTTCCGTTGGTGGGTAAAGAGATCGGGATCTACGGTCTTGAGATGGGGTCTTTTGCGGCGATCGCGGCCGCGACTCACGACGAGAGCGTCAAAGCACTGGCCCTTGATTCCGTGCCGCAGAACTCCGACAGCATGCTTGCGTCGACGGTCGAGAGCCGGTTTCCGTTCGGAAGTGTAATAACTGCGGAGTTCGCAAAGCTCGGGACGCGTCCCTATTTTTTTGAAGGATGCTTTAAGCGGGAATCGTCGTGCGATATGGCGAAAACGCTGGCTGGACGAAAAGTTCTCTTGCTCGGCGGGCTGGACGCGCCCAACTTTCAGGAATCAACTTCGAAGCTGGGCAAATGCTTCCCGGGAGACTCCTCGGTCGAGTCGAAAACCGATCTCAGCCCGTCGGGCTATAGCATCATCAACGCCTCGATCGAGCTTTCCGAAAGCTACGACCAACGCGTTATCGATTTCTTTCGACAGGCATTAAGCCCGCCTTTGCCCGCGATCTAAATATTTACAAATCAATTTTCTTTTTCGAATGGCCGTTCGCTTGAGCGGTCTTTACTATTTCAGCGCTGTCCTCCATCTTGTCGACGGCCTGAAGCAAAATGCTCCGAAGCTTTGTCAGGCGCTCGCTGGTCGAAGTCATCTCGAGCATGTTGTATTTAATGTCGGTGTCGAGATTAAACGCGGCGGTCACCAAAAATGAAAGTGATTCGGGGTCGGTTTTGGGGATCTGGGGAAAGCTGCCACGGTTTCCGCTCAATTTGAATGCGGCTTTGGCGATTCGCTCGAACAGATCGAAAACCTCGTCCGCGACGGGCTGGATCAGATCGAGAGCTTCTATCTCGTCTTCGAAAAACTCGATCGAGCCGCTGAGATACGGCGTACCGGGGTCAACGTATTCCAGCAAACGATATCTGATAACACCCGAGGTGATTATGTTCGAACGGCCGTCCGGAAGCGTATCCGCTTCTCGTACTTCGGCCGCGCATCCGACACTCCCGACAGCAGGCTGGTCCAAGAGTTCCGTGCCAGGATCAAAAAATGTAACGCCGAACAGATTTCTGCGGAGCTCAATGTCCGTCAGCATCTGCTGATAACGCGGTTCGAAAATGTGTAGCGGCAGGATTTCGTTCGGAAGAAGAACAAGCGGCAGCGGAAACAACGGAAGCTGTTTGATATCGAGAACCTTGTCCAAAGCCTCCGACATAATAAATGGTCAGACCCTACTGCGGTAGCGGTGGTTGAGCATAACCTTCCAAAACTGAACTCCCGATTCAACCGCCCGCTACCGCAGGTGGTTCTGCCAGTACCTGCGCGATAAATTCGGCGATGTGTGCCGGATCCTCGCCTCCGAGAGCGAGTCGTTTCGCTCCGATCACGGCATCGGAAATATTGTTTACCTTGGACTTGAACCGGTTGTCCCGCATGACAAGATCTTCGACCACGCGACGCTCGAGTTGTTCGCGTCCCGCGTCTTCGGGCAGATCGGCGGCGACGGCATACTCGACCGGCACAGCAATGTTCTTCAAACGAATGTGAAGGGCGCCGGTCATATTTTGCGCATCGGTGCGGATCTTTTTCGATTCGATAAGCGAGTTTGGAAATCCGAGCTGACCGCGCAGCGTGATCTCGATAATAGGCGCAATGTCCTCGGCGACGCGTCCTTCACGCGACACCTTTTCCAGCAGATCGCGTGTCACCTCTTTCGTGTCCGCATAACCATCGACGTCGAATGAGATACGCTGAAACGGGCGCTGTCGATAATCTTGAATATGCCTGGCGACAACCTCGTTTGTTTCGTCATCGACCTCCACCAGAAATACACCACGCGTCTCGCGATACTCCGAGATGTTCGTCACCTCGATCGAACCGGGATTGAATGCCCAGTTGTCGATCTCGTAATGCATGTGTGTGTGGCCGAGCCCGACATAGTCCGTAACTGATTTCAGTTCGGATAGCGCAGCGATCGAAAGCGCGGGCAGCGGATGAGTTTGATGTCCCTCAACGTCTGTGTGGAGCATCAGAATATGAAACGCATCTTCGCGGCGATTTTCCTTAATTGCTTTGGTCAGCATCGGTATCGCCCAGTTCGCGGACGCCCCGTACCAATGCGAGCCGAAAATACGAGCTCGCCCGATGTCGAGGAATCCGCCGCGACCATCGTCCCACGGTTCATATACTATTCGTCCGTCTTCATTCGTCGGTTCCAGCAGGTGGAGAAGGTCCCAATTCGCCAGCGACCGGAGCCAACTGTATTCGCTGTCGGTGTGTTTTTGATCGTGATTTCCTTCGATCGTCACGATCGGGATACCGGCTTCCTTCAGAAGATTCAGACCCGCGACGGCGTAGTTCATCGTTTCGGGCGGCACATTTCGCTTATGAAAAAAGTCGCCGCACATGATCACGAAATCGACGCTCTCGCCGATCGCATATTTCCGAAGTATATCGATCCACGCATCAAAAAAATCGCGCGGGCTTTCGGGCAGCTGATAGCGTGTGCAGCCCAGATGCACGTCGGAGATATGAAGAAACTTCATGCTTGGATTTTAGCACACGGCGTTGGTCGCCCGACGCTTCGCGCTGTAAGCGAGCGTTCGGGCCGTATGCTAAACTCGATTCCATTAATCTGACGTGACCCAATGAACATTCGAAACAAGATCGAGGGACTTAAGGAAGTCTGGACATTCGACAATCGCCTCTGGCTCGCCTTCACAAAAGTGCTTTTCCCGCGTGAACAACTTCACGTTTACCGTTACAAGGGAATCGATTTCTTAACCGACCATGCTCGCGGCGACGGCCGCGGAGCTCGCGAAGTAATTGCGCTGCCCGTGTATCGAAGATATTTCCCGATAATGAAATTTGACACGCCGGCTAACGTGCTAGATCTCGGAGCGAGCAACGGCGGCTTTCCACTTTTACTTCAGGCCGAAGGCATCCCATTAAAGAAGGTCGTGAGTGTAGAGTTCAATCGAAACACATTTCAGCGGCTTCACTTCAATCTCATTCGAAATATGAAGTGCGAGGTTGTACCGGTGAATGCCGGGTTGTGCGGAGAAAACAAAGTGCTTCGGGTCGCACCCGGCGAAGGCAGCGTGTCCGACAGCATCTTTAATAACCGCGGAAATCCTGAAAGTGAGTTTTACGACATTCCCGGAATCACGCTCGACAAACTGTACGAGACCTATTTCGATGGGGAAATCGTCGATATCTGCAAACTGGATGTCGAGACGGCGGAGTTCGATGTGATAAAGCATCCGGAGGAGTATCAGATGCTGAAGAAATGCCGGTACGTGATCATGGAGATCCACCTCGGCGACGGCCGGGAACTGAAGGACATATTGGAGCCTTTCGACGAATTAGGATTTGACCGGCACGACCCGCGGCCCGGAGATGACCCTCACGTTTATTTTTTCGCAAATAAGAACTTGTAAAGTGCGGTGGTGATCCGATGTCGAATCACCACCTTATCCGGCGGGCCAAGTAAGCTTGTTCTGGGATAAACTCCAGAGCCATCTTGTATGCGCGGGCAGACAAGATGATCGAGTAACCATTTGTTCATAATAAGGAGTCAGCGTGTAGGCAAGCAATATTATAGAAACGTAGGATGGCCGCTTCAACCGGCCCGGCGTGTTTCGCCGTCCAGCCCCTCGCCGCGGAAGAATGCAGCGGTCACGCGGAAAGCGCGTCGCAGCCTGCGAATGACTTTCGGGAAAAACCACAAGAAGAAAATTATAAAGATAACAAGGATGATCGCGATGATCACGGGGGCGAAAACCGCGAGCAGCGTTCCGACGAACGCGATCACGTCTTCGACGATCGACAGGATCCAATTTGAGACCGGCTCAGGTGAGAAATTAGCACCCGCGCGCAATGCTGCTTTTGTACCGTGTGACGAGAATGCGAGTCCGCCACCGAGCAGCGTCGCGGGAATGTAAATGCCCGGATCGAGTTGGTACGTCGCGGCGTACGCGACGATCACCCCGGCGGGAACGCGGATGAAGGTGTGGACGACATCCCAAACACTGTCGAGATATGGGATCTTGTCTGCGAAGAATTCAACAAGATATAGAAATCCGGCGACGCCGATGATCCACCAATTGTCGAGAACGTCGAGACCGCCGGGAAGCTTCGCCGCGCCGAATTTTTGAAGCAAACCGAGCACAGTGACCGTGGCGTAGAGATTTATGCCGCTGGTCCATGCCGAGCCTAACGCCAAACTAAGTGTGGAAAACCATTCCATAAGACAGGGACAAGGGAAGAGGGACAAGGGAAGAGGGACGAGGGACTAGACGAGGGACTAGGGACGAGGGCGTCTCGAGAGCGCTCGGCGAAGAGCGTTTAGCATCTTTTTAACTTCCAGCATCAGTCCAAATATCTCCTCAGCACTCAACGTCGAGCAATACCCCAACTCGATCGCTAGTATAAGCTGAGTTTCAGCCTCAGCCAATGACCCTTCCGCATTTGAAATAAAGCGAATGTAATCACCCGTAGTTCGGCGAGCTTGACCTTCGGCAATGTTCGAAGGTATCGACACAGAAGCCCGCCGCATCTGAGAGATCAAACCAAATTTTTCATCTGAAGGAAAGCTTTTGGTCAGCGTGTAGATCGACTTCACAAGCGAAATACTCTTCTGCCAGACGATGAGCTCCTTGAAGTTGCCGGTTTCCATTACTATTGCTTCTCATCCTTCTCCCCGGCAGTCTACCTAGTTAATCATCCCTCATCCCTCACCCTCGTCCCTGATCCCTCACCCTCGTCCCTGATCCCTCACCCTCGTCCCTGATCCCTCACCCTCGT
>JBDTWZ010000154.1:0-7612 GCA_040006435.1 Acidobacteriota bacterium | reverse complement strand
TCTGAGACCTGCGCGTCTACCAGTTCCGCCACGTCCGCACTGGGCGAACATTGAGAATACTAACAAGGGCCGTGAAATTCAAGAATGCCCACGGCGTTTGATATAGTCGGAACTGTGCAACGCGATCTACTGGGAAATCTGGCGACGGTCCGAAAAAAGCTCGAGCAGGCGGCTTTACGGTCGGGGCGAAACGCCGATGAAGTAAAACTCGTCGCCGTCAGTAAGACTCATCCGGCGTCGGTGGTGAACGACGCCATCGGCGCCGGTGTCAGTGTTTTTGGCGAGAATAAAGTTCAGGAAGCTGAGTCGAAGATCCCCGAGGTCGGGAGGGGAAAGGCTGAATGGCATTTGATCGGACATCTGCAATCAAACAAAGCACGAAAAGCGGTTCAGCTTTTTGATGTCATACAGTCCGTCGATTCGGTTGGACTTGCGAAAAAACTAGAACGTTTCTGCGTCGATGAAAATCGTCCGGTGCTTTCCGTTTTTGTTCAGCTCGACCTGGCGCGAGAAGAAACGAAATCGGGGCTTCCGGAAAACGATCTGCCTGATCTCGTTTCGTATTTGCGATCATGCAGCAGGCTGAGGTTCGACGGCCTGATGATTCTGCCGCCATATTCTGATAACGCCGAAGATGTGCGGCCCTACTTCAAACGCCTGCGCGAAATTCGAGATAAGCTCGCCGGCGAGGGTGCGTTTGCCAGCGGACGCGGAGAACTCTCGATGGGAATGAGTCACGATTTCGAGATCGCGATCGAGGAAGGCGCGACCATTGTTCGTGTCGGCACCGCGATCTTTGGAGAAAGGGAGATGCAGGGTGGGTGAGGAGAAATGAGAAGTCAGAAGTAAGGGAGAAGCTCAATTGATTTCTATTATCACTATCAATATCCATTAAAAAAAATGCTTTCAGTAACCGTGTATCCAATTGTCTGGCTGATCCTGTGGGGAGCGTTCATCGTTTTTCTCACGCTGATGATCATCCGTCTGATCTTCAACTACAGCGATCCAAACCCGTTCGGCAAGATCGGGCGGTTCGGTTTCAAAATCCGAAAAATTACCGAGCGATTCGTTTATCCGGCTGCGCGTTTTCTCGCAAACTTTCGTGTCGACTCACGTTTCGCTCCGCTCCTAACGATTTTTGTTGCACTCGTTCTTACCTATTTCACCAGCCAAATCATAGGCAACACATTTTTTGTCATTGATGGATTGACGGCCGGCGTTGCCACTGGCAATCCGAAGATGTTCATCGGCTTTATGCTATACGGCTTGCTCAGCGTACTGGTGCTCTTCATTTTTATACGCTTCATTGCGCACTGGTTCGTATTCGCCCCCAACACGTTCCTCTCGTTCGTGATGAAGGTGACCAATCCGATCATGTTGCCGGTTCAGAAGATCATTCCGCGGATCGGGATGTTCGATCTCTCGGCGATAATCGTATTGCTGCTGATCTCGCTCCTGCAATCGGTCGTGCTCAATATTTTTGTCCGGCCTTAGCTGAACAGTCAGAATCGGGAGCGGTAGCGACCGGGTGATTCGCCTGCCGGCGCGGTTCTACTTTGTCAAAGGGAAACCCGGTCGCTACCGCTCCCGGTTCTGACTCGTGCCGTTAGCGCCCGTCATTCATGGGCAGTATCGAAGAAACACGTTCGTGACTTTTACGGTCCGTGTAATACTGCGGAGCTTGCGGCGTGAGATCGTCGGTGATCACAATGGCGTGATCAAACGGATGAGAATATACGGCATAAATGCTGCCACGATCCGGCGCGTCTTCGGTGAATCGCTTTCCCGGGTCAAATCCGTGACGTTTTGCTCGCAAAATCCTGCGTGCTATATTTTCAATTCAACCTAGTGTCCAGTTGTTCGGTGGCCAGTCGTCGGAGTTAAGGTGAGCCGATGCCAAGTTCCGAACCCTGAACACCAAACACTGAACACCAAACACTGAACACTGAACACCGAAAACTGAACCATGTCAGGACATTCCAAATGGCACACGATCAAGCATAAAAAAGGAGCTCTCGACGCTAAGCGCGGCAAGATCTTCACAAAGATGATCAAGGAGATCACCGTCGCAACACGCACTGGCGGTAGCGGCGATGTCGATTCGAACGCGCGTCTGCGCAAGGCGGTTTCCGACGCGAAAGCGCAGAACATGCCGAACGATACGATCGACCGAGCGATCAAACGCGGCATGGGCGAAGGCGAGGGCTCGAACTACGACGAGGTCACTTACGAAGGCTATGGCCCGAATGGCGTCGCTGTCATGGTCGAAGCGATGACCGACAACCGAAACCGCACCGTCGCTGAAATTCGACACATTTTCTCGAAGAACGGCGGCAACATGGGCGAGTCGGGTTCGGTCGCGTGGATGTTCGACAAAAAGGGTTACATCGTCGTCGATAAGGCGGCGAAGAGCGAAGACGAACTTTTCGAGATCGCGATCGAAGCCGGTGCCGATGATATGCAGGATGAAGGCGAAGTGTTTGAGATCTACACGTCGCCCGATAATTACGAAGCCGTGAACGAGGCCGTAAAGAAAGCAGGTATCGAGCCGCAGGTGGCGGAAGTTTCTATGATCCCGCAGAATTACATCGCGCTTACGGGAGCGGACGCACAGACGATGATGAAGCTTTACGAAGCGCTCGAAGACAACGACGATGTTCAAAAGGTCTACGCGAACTTCGATATAGACGAGAGCGAGATGGAATAAAAGAAACGGTACCGAGCCCGTCTAACGGGCTTGCTAGTGGAAGGACGTTGAAACGCCCTAGCGATTTTCTCGGCAGATTCTTCCCACGTGCTGAAGCACGTGACTACGCTCAAAACAAAAACCCGCGTCGAATTTTCAGAATGACTCACTATCAAAAAAAACGCCCGCTCGGACGGGCGTTTTTTTGCGCTTTGCTTGCGGCAAGACGCCTTACTCAAATCGAACGCCAGTTTCCGTCGCACACGTCGGGAAAGCGAGTGTTCCGTCAGCGTTGTAGACTGCACCGGTTCCGGTCGCGGTGAACGCGTCGCCAGTTTCATCGACTTCTATCGACCGCGCCTCTCGAACGTATCCTCCGTATGACGTGTCTCCGTTAATGCGAAAGAATTGAAGTGCGTATGAGAAACCTCGAACGGTGGAATGTGTCCATAAGCCCTGTCCCGGACCTCGATTAACCGGCATAGCCGCGGTGCCTGCCACGGCGTACTCAATTAACGTGCCGCCCTGAGCGAATGTGATCATTCGGGGAATCGTCCTGATAACACCTCCTGTTTGGCAATTGCGGATCGTTACCGTCACTGACCACGACCCTTCGAGCGCCCGAGCGCCTCTTCCGGTAGCGAGGACATTTTGCTCGGCAGCCTTTTCATCCCTCATCTGCGCCGACGCCGAAATACCCGAAAAGATTGATGTGATCATCAATATGCTTATTACAAAGTTCAAGTTACCTAGTTTCATTTACTCACCTCTTCCTATGCTTATTGGTTGATTGCTGAATTCTGGCAGTTCCTGCCGAATCCGTTATTGCTCCTGTTTTAGATCCTCGCGAGACCTTTACGCACCCCAGAGCTGCTCGCGCATCTCTTTCGTGGGCTTTCCCGACAATTGGTCGTTTCTGTCCTGATAATCGCCCTCGGCAAATCCGTTGCAACGAAAATGACCGAGTGATAGACTGAGCCGTCCAGACAAAGAACAACATCGGCATAACGCTTGATCGATTTCCGTTGCGTACTTCACTCTAGCCCCCGCGGACCGGAAAGATACTTCGGCGTCCCTGAAAGTTTTCTGAATCTTTCCTGAAGGTTCCCACGGTTGTTATGGCATTCAACGCAAGCGAGTTATACGCCTTTAAGAACTTCCGGCTGGATGTCCGGGAGAGGCTTCTGCTGCGGAACGGAGTGCACGTTCAGCTTCCCGAGAAGGCTTTCGAAATGCTCTGCGTGCTGGTCAGGCAAAGCGGCCATCTCGTCAGCAAGGACACGCTTCTTGCCGAGGTCTGGCCCGACGCCATTGTTGAAGAAAACAATCTCGACAAGAATGTTTCTCTGCTTCGCCGTGTATTAGGCGGCGGGCGAGGAAAACAGAAGTACATCGAAACCGTCCGCGGCCGCGGATATCGATTTGTTGAGAATGTGAATTCCGTGCCTGCCGATGACCCGATTTCGGTTCCTGCCACGATTTCGAAAACCTCGGCGACTGACAATCCTACACCAAGTGCGGTTCAATACCAGGCGAACTTGGCTGCCATCGATTCCATCCCCGATTGGCCGCAAGGCGAGGGGGCATCTGAAAACCCGAACGCCGGGTCGATACCGCCGTTGGAAAAAACTCAGGCTGCGCATCGGGGTTATGGCCCGTATTGGATCGCGATTATCGCGATCGCCCTTTTCGGCGGATTAAGTTTCTCTGGTATCTACTTCCCGAAGGAGGAAGCCACAGGTGCTCCGATCAGTTCAATTGCCGTACTGCCTTTTGAAAACGTTGGAGCAGATGCCGAGTTGGAGTACTTGTCCGAAGGATTGAGCGAAACCCTCATCGACCGACTGTCGGAACTTTCGCAATTGAAGGTGATCGCCCGCAGCTCGAGCTTCAAATATCGTGGCGAGGATCTGAACCTCCGTGACGTGGCGCAGAAACTAGGTGTCCATGCCATCGTTTCCGGAAGGGTCACGCGACGGGGCGACGAACTATCGGTCCGCGTCGAGCTGGTCGATGTCCGGGACAACAAGCAGCTGTGGGGTGAACAGTTCAAGGGAAACGTCGGGGACACTCTGGTGATAGAAGCGCAGATCGCTCGCAGGGTTTCCGGTGAGCTGCGGTTGCAACTCTCCGGGGAACAGACACAGCATTTCGCCGAGGCGGGCACTACGAACGCCGAGGCTCACGAGCTTTTATTGAGAGGCAATTACTTATACAGCACAGGGCAAACCGAGAAATTGATAAAAGCCGTCGAGAGCTATAAAAGGGCGATAGAGCTCGATCCGAATTACGCACTCGCTTATGCCAGGATCGCTCGTACTTACGGCCTCCTCGCAAACAACAGCCTATATGATCCCAAGATCGTCGTTCCGCTTGCGAGGATTGCGGCTCAAAAGGCGGTCGAGCTCGACCAAAATTTGGCGGATGGGCATCTCCAACTAGCAATGCTCACGGCGGATCAGTGGGATTGGGCGGCCGCCGAGCGCGGGTATCGGCGCACCCTGGAACTGAACCCAAGCCATTCAGAAGCACACCGCCGATACAGTTCCTTCCTGAGCGTGACGGGCCGGCATGAAGAAGCCATTTCCGAGGCTAAACGTGCGCGTGAACTCGATCCGGAAAGGATGACTTCCGGAATGACTTACCTCCGCGCATTGCTCCACGCGCGACGATTCGATGAATTGATCTCCGAAAGCAAAAAGATACTCGAGGTCCAACCGGATCATCGCGGTGCGAAGGCCGAGCTCAGCCGTGGTTACAGCCATAAAGGAATGCACGCGGAGGCCATCATCCTCATGGAATCAATTCGCCCCGAGAATCCAACTTCGTCCTCGCAGATATACTTGGGCGCGGCATACGCACGCGCGGGCGAGCGGAAGAAAGCCCTGGCCATAGGGCGGGGCTTGGAAAGCACTAAGGAATATGTTTCGCCGGCCGAAATGGCCGTCTTATATACGGCCCTAGGCGAACGTGAAAAAGCCTTTGCGTTGCTCGAAAGGGCATACGTCGAGCGAGATTTGCAATTGAAATATCTCAACTCCGACCCGGAGTTCGGGCCCCTCCAGGGCGATCCGCGTTTTCAAGACCTGTTGCGCCGCGTGGGTCTGCCATATTAGGTTCTCCCGCTTACGACGAGCCCGTTGACGGCCGCTTCCCCACCCAGAGATTCATCGGTCCCGAAAGAACGAACAAGACCTGTCGCACTGGCGCGAACGCCAAGAATGATGACGCTCTACGAAGCGCTTGAAGACTACGACGACGTGCCGAAGGTCTACGCCAACTTCGATAGAGACGACAGTGAGATGGAGTCAAGACTGGATCAACTGTCCAAACACGATACGATGCCCGTCAGGTGTGACGACAGTGAAATCACGAATTCCCCAGGGCTTGTTTGCGATTGGCGAAAGGATCTTCGCACCGCGCTCGATGAGCTCCTGAGAAACCGCGTCGACGTTTTCCACCAGACAGTGCGCAAACCACGAATGATCGCCCGTCTCCACAGCCCGGAGGGCATCGGCACATTCGCCCAGCATCACCTTAAACTCTCCGAACGACAGAAACTCCCAACCGGGTGCCGTAAAGTCACGTTCGAATCCGAGCTTTTCGATGTAGTACGTCGCCTCGACCGCAAGGTCTTTGACGGCGAGGACGTGACGCGTATGTACGACCTTCCTTTCGGTGCTCATAGGTAACTCAAGATCCAATGCTTATTGCGCCGTTTGTATTCTCCGTAAAAATAACAGAGCGGATACAAAATTATTAACCCAGCGATCCACACCGCGTATGTGCCAAGGAGCGAAAGCCCATAGTCCGGCGGTGCTGCTTGCGCGTTATCGCCGAAATTCATGAACAGGTAGGTTACGTCCTTTCCGGCAAGCCAGCTCAGTATGAGCGCCGAGCTGTGGGCAAAGAACCATTGAAGGATGTAATAGAACATCGGTACGCGCCCAAAGACGATAGCGATGCGCTGCCAGATCGCGCGGCCATCGATCGCGTCGGTGAGCGCGAGCGCGATGATCGAGGGCCCGAGCGTCATTAGCAGAAACAGCAGCGACGGCGGATATTTTGTCGTGTTTAGGAATGAAAGGAACGCGAACGTCGGCTCGGAAAATTGAGATGACACTGTTTCTGCTGTTCCGACCGGACCGCTAACGGTAGGACTTGGGTTTGCCTGAACTGCGGCGGCAAATTCCTTCTGGCTCACCCACGGGCTCGGATCTCCATAGATATTTACGAAGCGAAGGGCAACGAATATAACGGTCGCGGTAATCCCCACCGCGAGCAATATCTTACGCCGCCGCCTCGCATCCCACGTGTAGATCGTACCGCAAGCAAACCCGGCCGCCATCACGCCGATCCACGGCATCAACGGATACAAAAAGAAAATCGCGGACCCGGTCGATCCCAGCGGCACGACCCCCATCTGGTGGAAGATCATCCAGACTGACTGTCCGAGATCCGCTTCGCCGCCAAAAGCGATACTTAGCGGGAGGTTGAACCGGTCCAGCAGATTGTGAAGAACGATCATCAGCAATCCGAGCACGCCCGTCACCCGAACCGGCAGATAGATCAGCGCCGCCATAACGACCATTGAAACGCCGATAACCCATATGACCTGGGCCATGCCAAAAAAGCCGCCGTAATCCAGATTGAAAACTGTGCCGAATCTAATAACCGTGAATTCGAGAAAGACCAGCCACAGCCCGCGCGTGAAAAGAAAACGCGACAGCTCGGCGTTCGATTTCCCGCTCATCTTTTGCAGATAGATGCTGACGCCTGACAGAAAGACGAACGTCGGCGCGCAGTAGTGCGTGATCCAGCGAGTGAAGAATAGCGGTACCGTTGTGGTCGCCATATCGGTGGGATCGTAGCTGAGCGCGCCGTGATGCACGTAATCGCGCGTGTGGTCGAGCAGCATGATCATCA
>JBDTWZ010000153.1:0-7727 GCA_040006435.1 Acidobacteriota bacterium | reverse complement strand
GGTTGATGTAACGAGAGACTTTATCACGTTCTTTAACGCGCGTCCGGCGACGACAGCGACGACTGCGGCGCCCCGTTAAGTAGGTTTTATTTTTAATTCAGTCAGCAGCCGGTTGAAGTCAAATCTTCTGCTGGCTGCTGACTTTTGGTATATATAAGTGCTCCGATGATAATCTACGATTCTCGAGCCATCCAGGAAATTCTGCCGCACCGATATCCGTTTCTACTCGTCGACAAGATCATCGAGCTTGAGCCGCGCGTCCGGATCGTCGGTGTGAAGCAGGTATCGATCAACGAGTATTTTTTTGCGGGACATTTTCCCGGGGCTCCGGTTATGCCCGGTGTACTTCAGATCGAAGCTCTTGCTCAGGTCGGTGCAATCCTGGCACTTCGGGAGTTTGAGAACCGGGACGAGAAGATCCCGTTCTTTAGCGGTATCGAGTCGGCGAAGTTTCGCCGCCCAGTCGTTCCCGGAGACACGCTGATGCTTGAGGTGACTGCGATTCGCATCGGGACCCGCGTCCAGAAAATGCGTGGCGTAGCGACGGTGGACGGGAATGTAACAGCCGAGGCCGAGATCATGAGCGTGATCGCCGACCGTCCCAAGGAGGAAAATTAATGGAAGAACTTAGAATTGGTCTTTATGGCCTTGTCGCAGTAAACATTGCTCTCGGTTTCTTTTTCGGAACTTTCCCGCTCCTTGCCGGAATCCTGAGGGGGAATCGGAAGTACGCATTTTTGGGATTTGTTCTCTCGATAGTTGGTGGCGGACTCCTCGGAATCCTCCTGTCGTACCCGCTTTCCATGATCTTTCTCTGGCTTATACTGCGAGACCCTGCGAACGCGACGGTTGCGAACGGACCTGCCGAGTCGGGCGAAGTCACAGTTTAGTCTCGAGCAAATGCCTGCCCAGACTCACGTTGTGTCGGAAAAAACTTTCATTCACGAGACCGCCATCGTCGCCACGGGTGCGCGGATCGGCGACGGATCTCATATCGGCCCGTTCTCGATCGTCGGCGAGCGCGTCGTGCTGGGTGATGGCGTTCGGCTCGATTCGCATGTCGTGGTCGACGGCGACACGACGGTCGGTGATGAAACACATGTTTTTCCGTTCGTTTCCATCGGCCTCGCGCCGCAGGATCTGAAATATGGCGGCGAGGCGACAGCGACACAGATCGGAAAGCGAAATCAGATTCGCGAGTTCGTGACCATCCATCGAGGGACGTCCGGTGGTGGCGGTTTGACGAAGATTGGGGATGACAATCTGTTTATGGCCCAGGCACACGTCGCGCATGATTGCCAGATCGGCAGCGAAGTCATTATGGCGAACGCCGCGACGCTCGCCGGCCATGTTGAGATCGCCGATCGCGCCAATGTGGGTGCGTATTCCGGTGTCCATCAATTTTGCCGGATCGGGTTCGAAGCGTTTGTCGGCGGCTATTCAGTTGTCGTCAAGGATGCGCCGCCATTTGCGATCATCCAGGGAAACCACGCGAAGTGCTACGGCCTTAACCGCGTCGGAATGAAACGCCGTGGGTATCCAAAAGCTACGATCGAAAAACTTCACCGCGCCTATCATCTGTTGTTGTCGGCGAAGCTGAACACAACACAGGCCCTCGAGAAGATCAAGGACGAGATCACGGACTGTGAAGAGGTCGATTTGCTGGTGAACTTTTACGAGACGACGACACGCGGAGTTGTGCGTTAAGGTCGTCGGTGGAATTGATTTCAGCTCGCGTAGAGAGCGAAAGGATATTGCAGATTATCCCTGAGCTTACGCCCGGGGCTTTATGCTGCCGCCGTCTACGACGGCTGTAGCTCGAATCCAGATGGAAAATAACCAGGAAGTATTACAAGTATTCGGTAAGCGCATTCAGCGCTGTTACGGCTGCTTTATCGCGTATCACCTCAAAGACATGTATCTCGGCGAAGACGTGACGTTTTTTTGCGAACACTGCAAGGACGAGCACATGTTTCACTTCGACGACTTTGTGCGTCTGATGGACATTTCGAAACTGAAAGAAGTTGCCGAAGAACATCATCACTAAACTTTTCATACCGGTCCGCAACTCCTAAACTTAGACTCATGGCCGAATCCGGCGATGACAAGAAACAGACCTTCACGGGTTTGGCGGCGCATTTGGGTAGGCTGCCGGCCGATAAGCGCCGGGCCGCTCTTGAAATGAGTGCCGCTCTCGCCGCGATTTCCTTACGCGTAAGCCGCGAGTTTGTCGAAGCCGTACCCGAAGCGGCGAAGATCCTTTCGGCTGACGACATGCGTAACTGGGCCGAGTTCGGACGTCGGCTTGCGATGGGAAGCGCGGGAACCGGCGTCTCGTTCTTTGCCGGCGACGGCATCGCGAGACTTGCCGATGTTCCCGAATCGGCCCGCGGCCTCGTCTTTCAGATCTGCACTCGCCAACTGGTCCTATCAAGTTCGATCGCACTCGAGACGTTTGCACTTATTCCGGACCTCGCGGAGCAAGTTCGCGACGATCAGCTCCTGACAGAGATCCTGCAGCTAGCCGTCGAGATCGCGAACCGTTCGGCGAAACACAGTTCCGATTTTCTTCAGAAGACGCCGAGCGTTGCAAGCGCGCTCGAGAGTTTTGGTGAGCGTAAGCGCGACGTCGCGACGCCCGTCGTCCAGCTTGCCTCGACCTTCGCCGGACGGACCGGTGGAATGACTGCCGACTTGTGGGCAAATCTTCCGGATGCTCTCGAGGGTCTCACCGCCGGTAGTGCGATCCGGCTTGCCGAGCGTTCGCTCGAGTTCCTCGAATTCGGCGGGAGCGTGACTCTTCATTTCATTACCTCGGGCGGCGCTGTGCTGCGGAATGCCGAAGATGTCTTTAACGACTGGTGCTCGGTCCTCAGCAAAATTGCGAAACAGGGGAATGCTGTCCTTATTGCATTCCTTCGTGCGACGCCAAAGTTTTTCAAGCAGACGAACGGAGCTGGAAAATTCACCGCCGACAATGTTGCGGCCATGCGTCGGGTACTTCAGCTGACTGGCGTTATCGCGGAGACCGACGCGGAAAGTGCGCTTGCGGCATTTCGCTCAAGCGGATTCGCGCTTCGCCGCGTCACGCTCGAACAATTTGAGAAGTGGATCGATGCCGGCCTTGAAGCGACCGTGGGCGACTCGCCGAAGTCTCGTCGGAGTTATTTTGCACTGGAAACACGGCAGTCGAATGCGATCCTCCAGAACACGCGGGCCGGCCTTCACCTCGAAGATATACAGACAGTTTTGCGGATTTACATCGAAGGGTTGACCGGCAAAACGGTCGAAATCGCGGGGCTTTCAAACGTGCCTCAGGAATCCCGCATCGGCGACGGAAAGACGATCCATCTGCCGTCGTCGGTCGCCGAGTTTGAGGATGAGGAAAAGGATTTTCGCTTGTATAAGGTCCTCGCGGCGCACGGTGCGGGACAGATCGAGTTTGGAACATTCGAGAAGGATTCGGTCGATCTGAGAGCTGCGTTCACAAGTCTATCGGCTCTATACGAATCGACGGTGGAGCAGCGCGACGCATTTTCGCTGTCGGGGTATCTAGGAACCGCAGAGACGGACGAGTTGGCGCAAAACTTAAATGATCCTTCCAAACGCAAGCTTGCAAAGGATTCTGATTACCGCGAGGTCTTAAAAATCTTCCCCGAGCCGCGTCTCGCCAAGAAGATATTCGGCACGATGGAGAATGCTCGCATCGACGCCCGCCTTCGTCACACGTACCGCGGTTTGAGAAAGGATCTGGACCTGGTGCGCGAGTTCCTGCGTGCGTCGAGGCCGTACATTTTCGACATACCCGCTCATCTCGTTCCGTTCGAGCTTCTGTTCCAGATCACACTTTGCGGCGGAGCAACCGACGACGCACGACAATTTTACGGACAAATAGTTTCGGAGATCGAGACTGTTGTGGAAGACTATCTTGTCAGAACCGGGAGCGGTAGCGACCGGGTCGCCCGCAAACAAACTGCGGCCTCGCCGCTGACGGGAAACCCGGTCGCTACCGCTCCCGGTTCTGACAGTCACTCGTCCCTTCCGACCGTTGCCGACTCCATCATGGCAACCAGCCGCGTCTACAACCTGTTCCAAAATATTTCGCCTGATCAATCACAGGAAGCAGAGAGCGACAGCGAGGAAGAAAAAAACGAGTACGCGTACGAAGACAAGGAATCGGCCGAGGCTGTGACCGAAGAACAGGTCAAGCGCGAAGAGCGGCCGAAAGACGCTCAGGACATCCGCGATCTCTTCAACGCGTGGAACAGCATGGACGACGAGGGCGAGCCCGACGATCTGCAGGGCAGCGAAGCGTGGTCTCAGAATGAAATGCCCGAACAGGCGCTCGACTCGGATGACGTCGCGTTCGCGTATGACGAATGGGACCGCGAGCTGAACGATTATCGCGTCGGTTGGAGCCGCGTGATCGAAAAGAAAGTCAAAAAAGGCGATCGCAATTTCGTCGAGCTCGCTCGTTCGCGGTATCGCGGTGTGATCTCCTCGATCCGTCACCAGTTCCAACTGATGAAGCCGGAGAATCTGACACGGATCAATCGCGAGATCGATGGCGAGGATTACGATCTGAACGCGCTGGTCGAATTTGTCATCGATCGCAAGGCCGACGGACGCCAGTCGGAGAACATCTATACAAAGCGTCTGCGGAAGCAGCGCGACGTCGCGGTTTCGATCCTGCTCGATCAGTCGTCATCGACGGCGAGGACGATCACGCGAAACCCTCTGCAGCCGTATACTTATCCCGGACGACGGATCATCGAGATCGAGAAAGAAGGCCTCGTGCTGATGAGCGAAGCCCTCGAAGCGGTCGGCGACGTCTATTCGATAAACGGTTTTACGAGCGAAGGCCGCCGGAACGTGAAGTTTTACGTCGTGAAAGATTTTGACGAGAAATATTCCGAAGAGGTCGAGCGTCGGATCGGCGGGATAACGTTTCAAAACAACACTCGGCTCGGAGCCGCCGTGCGACACGCGTCGCACAAACTTCTGCGCCAGGATGCGCGAACAAAACTCCTCATCATCCTGACCGATGGCCGGCCGTACGATCACGACTACGGCGACGCCCGCTACGCTCGCGAAGACGTCCGCGAAGCACTCACCGAAGCAAAGGTCTCCGGCATCACTCCGTTCTGTATAACGATCGACCGCGAATCAGAGAGCGAGTTAAAAGATCTGTACGGCGATGTCGGCTACACGATCATCGACGATGTTCTGTCGTTGCCTGAGCGGATGCCGAATATTTATCGAAGGTTGACGAGTTGAGTGTGGCTTTTCAGACTTGTAAGCACGCTTGAAAAGCTAAAAGAGCAGGGGCAAGCCGCCCTTCCGGACCTGCGAAAGTTGTTATTGCTTCAAGTCAACCACGGACCCTTAATTGTCACCTGGCCGTAGGAAGACATTGGCAAGTCCGGAAGGCGGGCTTGCCCCCGCTCTTCCGAGCTAGGACTGAGAGATGATGTATTTTGATTTGAGTTCTGCGAAAGGAGGCTTCGCGTCACATGTGTGATATAGCTTCTCGCATCTCATCACGTCTGCGATAGTATTCTTCGCAAGTGATAAGCTCCCACGAACCGGCACCATCGCGCAACAGCCTTGGGACCTCGGACATGCATCGGGATTCTATATACGCGGTTCCGTCGAACCGGTAGGTTTGAAACCTCAAGTCGTTCTGACCGTTGCGATCGGTCAAGAGGATATCTGAATACCCGCGGGTTCGGGATTTCTGCACTTCGTCAACGCCAAACTCATGCGCGTCTGCCTCGTGCACCCCCGCCAATAACTTTCTGACGGCTCCATTCTTTACTTCGAATACCCAATAGTTGCAGTTACCGATGCCGCCGCAGAGAACCGGCCCCTTGCCACGGACAAGGAACTCGTCCGTGTTGTCACGATTTAGATCCGCCTTCTTTGTCTCGAGCATCTCGGAGCAGTTCGCCACGCCGTCCGAGAATTGCAACCGCTCTTTAAATGCATTGTCGTTCTTCAGCTCGTGCCAGATGGGAAGAATGCTCAGGTCGTAGCAAGAGAACTCGGTCCGACTTGCTTTGAGTTTCGGGGCAGAAAAGGGGTCAAACCTGTTTGTCGTTTCGACCCGTAACACGGGTGTGACTGAGACCGGCGTTGAGAATACCGATGCGACGGCTCGTATTGCGGCGACAAACCCGATACCGATTACTAGAGTGACAACAGCTGCGATTGGACTTAGGCAATTCCGGACCGTGGCTTTCATAAATTTATCTCCTGCAATCATCAATCGTAAGACGTAGGAGGACGATGCTGAACCTACCAACCAACGGTCGAAGGGTGTGGCGTTCCACAGGGTTTCGCCGGTGCATACAAGCTTTGTTGTTTCCGCCAAGTGGTTACAATACGACTGACGACGAATCTTGTTATAATCCGATGGCCAAAGATCTCATGCCCATACTTATTGCCGAAGACAACGAAGCGCAGCGTCACTACCTGAGTGAATTGCTAACCGACAAGTTTCCCGAACACGCGCCAGTGCTCGAAGCAAACGACGGCGAATCCGCCGTTCGCATGGCGCTCGAATCACGTCCGGCGCTCTCGATACTCGATATTCAAATGCCGAAAGTCTCGGGAGTAAAGGCGGCGCGTTCGATCTGGCGCGAGTTTCCCGAGGCACGCATTATTTTCTGGACGCAATTCCCGGACGAGATCTATATCAACGAGATCAGAAAGATCGTCCGGTCGACCACGCCGCAGCCGACTTACGGATTCATTCACAAGAACAACCCTGAAGATCGTTTCTTAAGATTCGTCGCCGCCGTACTGGAAGACGGTGCGGACATGATCGATCCGGCGTTCAAAGATTCATTCCAACGTCCGTTGCTGACCGAATTTGAAGCCGAAGCTCTGCGTTATCTCGCGCTCGGCCTTTCGAATTGGGCGATCGCACGCAAGTGCAGCCTCAGCCTGCGGGGTGTCGAAAGCCGACTCGCGACGCTTTACGAGAAACTTTTTCCGACGAATTCGGCCGGCACCGAGAACGAGGAGTACGACAAGCTCGCTTATAACGTGCGAACTCGAGCGTTCTTCCAGGCGCTTCAGCGCGGATTGATCAACAGCGACGAGCTGGAGAAGGCCGACGCAGAGTTCGAAGAGTGGATCGACCGTGATCGAAAGCGATTCTCGAAAAAGGGTGAGTGATGATCGAGCGGCTTATTCTCTCGATCGACGTGTTCGTGCTGACGTTTGCGAGAGGGATCAACGCTCACCGGGTGTCGGTTTGGTACGGCTCACCGCCCACTTGTGAAGAGTGCGGAGAATAGTCTTGGGTTCGCGTTCACGGAAGATGATTTCACGCAAAGCTCGCAAAGGCCGCAAAGAGGGATCACCTAGCTCCGCAGGATTCTAATGCCGTCTTCGAATTCCTCAAAATTTCTGTTCGCGGCGTTCGCCTTAGTCATACTCTCGGCCTCGTTGCTCGCCACCTTTTTTGCTCAAGCTCCGCAGACATTGCCTACGCCTTCGCCTGAAACCTCACCATCCGCGTCCCCGACACCGACGCCGGCGCGTGCTCCTTCACCGACACCTCTTCCGGCCGTTCAAAATTTCCATCAGTGGGGATCGATCACGGTTTTCAACGGCCTGCCGTCAGACAGCGTCCGGGCGATCTCGCAGACGCCGGACGGTGTAATGTGGTTTGGAACCGACAACGGATTGGCCCGTTTCGACGGCCGGCGCGTGCAGAA
>JBDTWZ010000152.1:0-7741 GCA_040006435.1 Acidobacteriota bacterium | reverse complement strand
CGGCATGTCACCGACCTCGCCACTTACATTTATCAATTCAGATTGACGGTCTTGACCGTAACAACTCTCTCCGGTGACATTGTGTGACACTCTACCTATGTTATCGTTCTCCCTGAATGACCACACAAAAGAAGAACCCCACATCGCAGAGACGCGTTTATCTCAACGCCCTCGGACGAGTTCATAGCATCCACAAAGAAATACTTTCAGGCAGCTATCCAAGCGTAACCACGTTTGCCGACGACCTTGGCGTTACTCCGCGGACAGTCAAGCGCGATCTGGACGTGATGCGTTTTCAGTTGAACGCTCCGATCGTTTACGACCGCAAACGGCGCGGATTCACATACACCGCGCCGGGCTGGGCTCTGCCGATGGACCGCCTTACAGAGGGCGAGATGCTCGCGTTTTTTATTGCCGAAAACGCTCTGCGGCTGACAGGGCAATCCATCGAGGCACTAAAACTCAAGAACGCGCTTGTTAAGCTAGCCGCACAGCTTCCGGACGCAGTTTCGGTAAACCTTGCCGCCCTGGGTGAGCGCGTAAGTTTTCAAAACCCGGCATTTGTTTCGGTATCGCCGCAGGTGCTGCACCGTGTGGCTAGCGCGGCGGCCGCATATGAAACCATAGAGTTCGACTACTATTCACCCCATAAGCAGGAACCGTCTCATCGCACAGCCGACGTTCATCTGTTGCATAACTTTGCCGGCGACTGGTATGCGATTTCATTCGATCACGACGCAAAGGATTTTCGGGACTTTCACGTTGGGCGCATGTCAGCCCTCCGAGAAACTGGACGAACCTTTACACGCCAGATAGATTGGGATGCGGATGAACACCTCAGTCGAGGGTTCTACATGATGCGGGGCGGGCGGATCACGCAGGTTGCGATCCGTTTCGACACGTACCAGGCACAATGGATCCGCGAAAGGCACTCCTTTCATCCACTCGAACAACGCGAGGAATTACCCGACGGTTCTTTACGCCTCTCGTTCAAGATCGGCGAGAACGGCCTCGAAGCCGTCGCCCGCTTCTGTCTCATGTACTCGGATCACTGCGTCGTCGAAAAGCCGAAGAAGTTGAGAATACTGGTCAAGGAAAAATTACAGAAAGGACTAAAGCTGCACGAATGAACGAACTTCCACCGTCAACCGAGCGTCCCATAGACCTCATCCGCTTCTGGGCAAAAACCACACATGACGCGGTCAAACATCCGAACGCATATCATCCGCTTATCTGTCACATGATCGACGTCGCGTGCGTCGCCGAGGCGATGTGGAATAAAGTCTTGCCGGAAGTTACGAAGGCAAGACTCGCGCGGCCGTTTGGTCTTGAGAACGATCTTGCAAAAGCCGGTACGTTGATCTCATTTCTCGCCGGACTGCACGACCTCGGCAAATGCTCCCCGCCATTTCAGCTTCGCGGAAAACAGAAGAGTGATTCAGATCAGACTCGCCGTCTATTTGATCTGTACAAGGCGACGGAATGCGACTGCGATTCATTCAAGGCCGCATCCGACGTTCCGCACGGATACGTCACCGCAATAGCCCTGCCGGATATCATGGTTGAAAAGTACGAGTTTCCGAGGCCACTTGCAAAAAACGTAGGCGAGATTATTGGGGGACATCATGGCACGTTTGCCACGAGCACAAATTTTCAAAACATCAAGAGCTTCAAAAACGCAGAAGCGTTGGGCAATGAAGCGTGGGACCGGGCCCGCGACGAATTAGTCGAGGCGTTGAGTGACGTATTGGATGTGTCGATCTCGGGTAAAATTGCCCAGAAGGACAAGATTGAAAATTCGACCGCGATGATCCTCGCAGGATTCGTCTCCGTAGCGGATTGGATCGGATCGAATACCGACTATTTTCCCTGCGAGATCGCAGACTCGACGCATCTCGATGAGATCGATCTGAAAGCCTATGCCGAAAGATCGAGTCAAAACGCCGAAAGGGCGCTAACAGAACTTGGGTGGAAAAAGTGGCCGAAAAATCCCATTGAGAAATCTTTCGAGTCTCTCTTCCCGAAGATCGAAAACAAGCGCGATCTTCAATTGAAAGCGATCGAGATCGCGAAGGAAATCAACGGTCCCGGGATCTTCATCGTCGAGGCTCTAATGGGTGAGGGCAAGACGGAAACGGCAATGTATCTCGCCGATTACTTCAACGCGGCTATAGGAACCCGCGGTATCTATTTCGCGCTCCCCACGCAGGCAACGAGCAACCAGATGTTCGGTCGGGTTGCCGAGTTCTTAAAAAATCGTTTTGAGGAAAGCGACGAATTCGTTAATCTCCTGCTGCAGCACGGACACGCCTCGCTGTCGGACGAATTCGCCGACGACATAAAGCGCTTTCGCTCGATCAAAAACACGTATGCCGACGACTCATTGTCAAAGAATGCCAGTGTCGCCGCGGCGGAATGGTTTACCTATAAGAAGCGGGGACTGCTCGCTCCCTTCGGTGTCGGAACGATCGACCAGATCCTGCTTGCCGCCCTGCAGACGAAGCACGTGTTTGTTCGGCTATTCGGTCTCGCGCACAAGGTGGTCATCATCGATGAGGTCCACGCTTACGACGCATATATGTCCACGCTGCTCGAACGCCTACTGGAATGGCTCGCAGCACTTGGCTCGCCCGTCATCATCCTCAGCGCGACTTTGCCGAAGGCTCGTCGTGACGTTCTGATCGGAGCTTATCTTAAAGGACTGGGCCAGTCGGTCGCCGAGGGCGATCGGCCTTCAGCCGTAGGCGAAACAGACTCATATCCGCGAATCTCTTATGCCGCTTCCGGTATGCCGGAAAAATCCTTCCGAGTGAAACGGCTTGAGACCGCGCGGGAAAATATCCGCACGTTGAAAATCGGATGGAAAGCCGACGAGTCTTTCATTGATGAATTGAAAAGCTTACTTGAGGGCGGAGGCTGTGTCGCTATTATCTGCAACACCGTCCGCAGGGCTCAAACTGTTTACGAACAACTAACAAGCGATCCATTCTTCGTGGGCCCAGCCAGCGACGGGAAACCGAAGCTTGATCTGCTGCACGCACGCTATCGATTTATCGATCGTCAGCAACGGGAAAAGCGCGCCTTGGTTAGGTACGGTAAGGAAGGCTCCAAGGTACTCATCACAGAAGACGGAAAGAAGGCCGAGCACGTCGTCAAACGTCCCGATCTAGCCATCCTCGTCTCGACGCAGATTATAGAGCAATCGCTGGATCTTGACTTCGATCTGATGATCTCCGATCTCGCTCCGGCCGACCTTCTCCTCCAGCGTTCCGGACGGCTGCAGCGTCATAAACGCGGAGATCGCCCCGCGGTCTTTCGCGACGCGGAAGGTAACGAAATCCCGTCTTTTTGGATACTGCTACCGCAGCTTGATGAAACCGACGAGATAAAAACGTTCGCGGACGGAAGACAGAAAGGCCTTCCCGACTTCGGCGACAGCGGCCTCGTGTACGACACGCACATCCTCCTCCGCACATGGCTCGCTCTTCGGGAGAAAACGATGATCAGTGTCCCCTACGAGGTGGAGGAATTGATCGAAATGATATACAGCAGTGAACGCATCTTCGCTGATGCATCGCAGAGCAACCAGGACCTTCTTTTCCTGACGAAAACGGAATATGAAAAAGCGCTGGGTGAAGAAAAGGACCAAGCCAAATCGCGTTATATCAGTCACCCGTATTTCTTGGGCACGCTGGGCAACCTCCTTGGCGTCCCGAAGGAGGAAGACGCTCCGGACCTTCATCCTCACAGCCAGGCGATGACCCGGCTTGTTGAACCGACGGCGCAGGTCGCTTGCCTCTGGCAGAAAGACGGCCGCTTATACGCGGACGAGCGTTATTCCGCCGAGGTCAGCCTCGAAACGTTGCCTGCTCGCAGTTGGGAGAAAGAAATTGTGATGAATTCGATCTCGGTATCTTCCAGATCTGTCGTTCACCAATTGTTAAATGAACCGGTTCCCGAAGGATGGAAAAAGTCACCCCTCCTTCGGCGCCACCGAGTATTGTCGTTCGATGCGGACCGGAAGTGCGAAAGGTTCGGTTACGTTTTCGAACTGGATGCCGAAATGGGACTGTTGATTTACAAGAAGGAGAACCAATAATGTTCAGTTTTGATTTGACGAAGGAAGGCTGGATACCGTGCCTGAAGGGAGGGAAGGGGGCGGAGTTAAGCCTCGCGGATGTTCTCCTTGACGCTCACAATATCGGCGAAGTAAACGGAGAGTCACCGCCGGTCACCATAGCTCTTCACCGTCTTCTGCTTGCTTTGCTTCACCGGATATATCGAGGGCCGAAGAGCACTGACGAATGGGCGGCGCTATTCGAGCGGGGCTCGTTTGATCCCGAGAAGATCAACGGCTATTTCAGCGAGCATCACGATAGATTCGATCTGTTCAGCGAGAAACATCCGTTTTACCAATCGGCTTCGGCTCGCGGTAGCGTGCAGCAAGGCGCGGTGATCCAGTTGTACTTTCAGGGAAAGAACAACGCGACGTTGTTCGACCACACGTCAACATCCGCTCCAAAGGAACTAAGTCCGGCCGAAGCTGCACGCCATCTGGTCGCATTTCAGGGATTCGATTTTGGCGGTACAAAAGCTGACGGTTCCGCTAAAACCGCACCGCTGCTGCAAAGCGCTATCGCCCTTATCCGCGGCAATAGTTTGTTCGAAACACTCATGTTCAATCTACATCGTTACAACGGCGAAGACGGCGTTCCTTTTTCATTTAACGAACGAGACGATATTCCTGCCTGGGAGCGTTCAGAAGAAACCACGGCCCAAGAACGGCTGCCAGATGGTCCAATCGATCTTCTCACGTGGCAGTCGCGCCGGATCGCCCTGCAACCGGAAACTAATGCCGAAGAGAAGACCATTGTAAAGGATGCCGTCATCATGCTCGGGCATTCATTTCCTAAAACGATTGCGATGCACACTAAGGAAACGATGCTGGCTTTTCGCAAAAACAAATCGGGTGAGATGTTTTCGCTCGGCTTTAATGAAAACAGGGCCTTGTGGCGAAACAGCCTTTCACTGCTTCAGACAGTGCCGGGTGAGAACTCCCGGCCGAGAACGTTTGACTGGCTGAGCGAGCTTAAAGAAGACGGTTATGTCGAAGAAAGAACATTCCCGATTGATTTTTACGGACTCGCGGCCGACAAAGCCAAATTGCTTTTTTGGAAACATGAAAGGTTCGAACTCCCGCTCGTGTTTCTCAACGATAACGATCTTCTGGCGGACCTTCGGAGGTGTCTCGAGTTCTCTGACGCAATGGGTGCTTCTCTTCATTCGGGAATTAAAGCATTAGCCGGGAAATTAGAAACCGGAACTGGGACTTTTCCCGCTGTCGGGGAATATTGGTCCCGAATGGAATCGAGGTTTCATTTGTTGTTAAGCAGGATTCCGTCGGCTGTCGATGCGGAAATGACTGCATGGTTTGCGGATGCATACTCGACGGCGTTTCAGGCGTTCAATGAAACGAGCGGCAGCCTGAGCGGATCGGCGGCGGAAAATAGGGCCGCCGTAGCTGGCGAGAATGAATTCAGAAAACAGGTGAACATCGCGATCAAGAATAAGAGAACCGAATGGGACAAATATCTGCCGAAATTCAAAACAAAGGGAGGTAATGAATGAGCGAAGAAACTCAAACCGCTGATCACGCCGTGGTCGGCTATCTAAAAGAGCTTGCAAAAAGACAGGATCGCGCGGCGCTGGCACATCTGCGGCGCGGGCTCGGAAAGAGGCCGGGCGAGGCGATGGGGATGTATCCGTATATCGGGCGGTTCATCAGTGAGAAGACGAACCAGAGCTATGACCGCGCGGTGTTCCTGACTTCGGCGTTGTTCGCCGATTACTGGGAAGCTCCCTCAAACGCCGGCAATCTTGGGCAATCCGTTAGACGACTTTTCGACGAGACAAAAAGCGACAGCATCGAGAAAAGGTTTGTCGCATTGCTCGACGCCGAAGCCGAAGACCTGCATTACTACCTGCGGCAGATCGTCGGGCTGTTGAAGTCGAAGAGCATTCCGGTCAATTGGAACGAGCTTTTCAAACACATCCAGGGTTGGGACCATCCCGACGGTTACGTACAGAAAAAATGGGCACGCTCATTCTGGGGTAGCACCGACACAAACAAGTCACAAAACACCAACGAAACAGGAGAAGAAAGCCAATGATACTCGAACTACATTTGATCCAAAATTTTGCACCGTCAAACCTAAACCGCAGCGACACAGGTTCGCCAAAAGACTGCATCTTCGGCGGTGTCCGCCGCGCACGCATCTCAAGCCAGTGCTTCAAGCGGGCAATGCGTACGTATTTTCGGGCGAACTTCGAAGCTCAGGACAAGCTTGCGGAACGCTCGACGCGGCTTATCGAACACGTCGCTGCAAAGCTTGTCGAAAATGGCCGCGATGCGGAGCTTTCACGTAAGGCCGCCAAGGCTGCGTTGGACTCCGTGGGATTGAGTGTTTCCAAGAAGGATGCAACCAGGACCGAGTACCTTCTTTTCATGGGCCGCGACGAGATTGCCCGTATCGCCGATGGATGCAATGAACATTTCGACGCACTTTCCGCTGATGAAGTGTTGGCGGATACGGTCAAGATCGTTTCAAAGAAGCTTAAGGACATCATGAATGAAGGAAAGGCGGCAGATCTTGGTCTTTTCGGCCGAATGCTTGCCGATCTTCCTGAGAGAAACCGAGACGCAGCGTCGCAGGTAGCCCACGCGATCTCAACGCACAAGGTCGGACTTGAGTTTGACTTCTTCACCGCCGTTGACGATCTCAGACCTGAAGACACCGCGGGCAGCGATCATCTCGGGACCGTGGAATTCAACTCGGCATGTTTTTATCGCTATGCGAATGTGGACGTGGTGAAGCTGCAGGAGAGTCTGCAGGGCGACGAAGAGTTGACCAAAGCGACGGTCGCGGCATACATCCGGGCAGCAGTCGAGGCGCTGCCCACCGGCAAGCAGAATTCGTTCGCGACCCATGAAAAGCCCTCGCTCGTCTATGCTGTTGTTCGTGATTCGGGGATGCTTTCGCTGGCGAATGCGTTCGAAAAACCGGTTGCCAGTCGCGACGGCGGCCTGGTCGATGGTTCTATCCAGCGGCTCGCGGAACATTACCGAGCGGTGACAGGCGTTTACGGCGATACTGCTGCATCGCGACTGTTCGTGAGGACGTCGCGGGAGGCAAACGCGGACGGACTTGGCGATGACGCCGGAACGTTCGATTTATTGCTCAGCAAGACAATGTCGGCAATCTTTGCCGGCAAGGAGGCGTGATTCAATGTCTCACATTTTGTTTATGCGCCTTGCCGGGCCGATGCAGTCGTGGGGCGTGATGAGTCGCTTCTCCCGCCGCGACACAGGCAAGGAGCCGTCAAAATCGGGCGTCACCGGGATTATCTGCGCGGCGATGGGAATCTCGCGTGAAGACGACCAGCATCCCGATTTCCTGACACTTATCACTGCGAAGCTCGGCATTCGCGTCCTGCGCGGCGGCGTTTTGCAGAGCGATTACCACACAGCGCAAGATGTCGCGATAGCAAATGCCGAGCCGAGAAAGGACGGCACCTACAAAACGAAGGATACTGAGCTCTCGACGCGCTTCTATCTCGCCGACGCGGACTTTGTCGCGGCCTTGGAAGCCGACGACCACGCGTTGCTCGAAAAAATCCACGCGGCCCTGAAGGCACCGCATTGGCAGTTATTTCTGGGACGCAAGGCGTTCGTTCCGCATCT